>WTCN01000232.1 GCA_013138555.1 Methyloprofundus sp.
TTGCCTATGTTCACACTTACTTTGTAAACTGACGACTTCATATGACTATATGCACAAAACAACTTAAGCAGCTGTAGGATGGGCAAAGGAGCTTTATCCCGTGCCCATCACTAATACCGTAAAAGATGGGCACGAAAAAGCCCTTTGCCCATCCTACACATCTCTTTTCTCATGATGACTATGAGCCATAAATCTGTTCGCCTAAAAGGCGAAGGCTTTAACCCTATGAATGGAAAATAAAAGCTTCCTTACCTACCCCAAGCTTTTATACCACTTAGATTAAGATTTTGAGCTCTTAATTCGCATTTAAAATTAAAGCTATTATTTTAGGAAAAAAGCATGAAAAAAATAAAAACAATTACCAGCTTGACTCTTGGATTGATTGCAATAGCGCCACTTGCTAACGCAAAGGCATTATTTGATAACACATTTAGTATATCGCAAGAAAACAGTGTGGATTATCTAGATTTTACTTTGGATTCACCTCAAAGCCTGGATATTTATACCAATGGACCAGAATCAGATCCTGTCATATATTTATTTGAAGGCCCGCACTCAGAGCTGAATGCAGACTCTAAAGCTCTGGCTACTAATGACGATGGCTGCCCTGATGAGCGTTGCGGTCCAGCAAAGGCAAATAGTAATGCACTCATTGATATTAAAAATTTAGAAGCAGGTGATTATACTGTTGCTGTCTCAGATCATGGTGTTATAAGTGAAGGGGGCGATGGCTTTCTGGAGACGGAAGCGATTGAGGGTGAAAATGGGGCGGTCCGAGAGGGAGATATAACGGTCGATGTCGCAATTGATGATGAGTTATTAGAAAAAGAGGTCGAAGCACTTGCCGCTCAAAGCTCGCAAATTACAAGGCATACAACCAATATGATTGCTCAAAGGCTTAGCCGCAATATAACAAAATTTTTTACCGAAGCAGAGTCTGAAAATAAAATCGCGGGGTCTTCCGATGTGGAGGGAAAAAATACAGCCCTCTGGGGGTCTTTTAATTACTTAAGTCTCACTACAGACACCGGTAGTAGTGATATTGATACGGGTATCTATCAATTTTTAGGCGGCTTTGATAAAGCAGTTGGGAACTTGTTTTTTGGAACGGCATTGACCTACGCCTATACCGAACATGAGATTACCGGACTGGATACGACGACCCACACAGGAGGTATAACACCTTATGTCGCTTATAAGCTAAATGATTTTATGTTTATTTCGGGGCTGGTCGGATATAACTATACAGGCGTTATTTCACCAGGGCCTGGTACTGGCCTACATGAAATCTACACTGAAGCAGATTTGAGTGTTTTTAAAGAAATTAACTCTTTTATGTTAAAGGGCCGTGCTGGTATCCGTTATAGCCATAATTTCTTGTCCGATGATTTTGATTTTAACAACACCTCTGCAGATTTACTAACCTATATAGTTGATACAGAGCTTGATTATCGATTTGATTTTGGATTAACGGCGTATACCGGCATTTTGTACGAGTTTTATGATAGAGATATACTGCGTGATGAGAGCGTGGTGTATATGCGCTTTGGAGCAGACTATCAAATCACCGATGACCTAAGCATCGGGGCAATTGTTGAAACAGATTTATATGGTCAATACACTTCAATAGTAAGTGGGGGGGTAAATATAAGGCTGGAAATTTAAATAAACCAATATATTATAATTATAACTATAACTTAAATATTACAGGCACACTCATATGGTTTTAATCAGGTACTGGTTAATGCTAGCGTCTCACTTTATTTAAAAATGAACGGCGGGAAAACATTATGACTAAATTTCTTAACCCTATATCACAACATCGCAATTCATCTGCTAAAAAAATCATCAATACAGTTATTTTAAGCACTGCATTGATAAGTAGTACTTGCCTGGCAGGAAGTTATACCCCACCTGAGGGCAACAACAATGGTAAATTAAAATTTACCAAGATTCTTCATAACCTCAGTCCCGAAAATAAGGAAAATAGTGGCACTTTTACAGCAAAGGATTCCGGCAACCTTCATATTGGACAAAACTATGAGCTAGACATAAGCAATCTAGGCATCCCTTCTGGAGTGGTCGACGCTGAATTTAGCATTTCTTCTGGAGAGCTCAGCACTAACGAGACCGTGCTTGAATCCAAAGAAGACAAAAAATTAAATCATGAAATCACCTTACTGCTTACGGACTCTCCTGATAGTGATAGTGGCATTTATCAATTTACAGTGATGAAACTGACAACCATCACGACAAGAATTGATGAAGAGGGTAATGAAGTAGTCGGTGATAAAATTATATATTTTCAAGGAGTAGAAGGGAAAAAAGGAGATAAAGGGGACACAGGAGATACAGGACCAGAAGGACCAACAGGACTAATAGGACCAGAAGGACCAATAGGACCAGAAGGGCCAACAGGGCCAACAGGGCCAACAGGACCAACAGGACCAACAGGACCAACAGGACCAATAGGACCAATAGGACCAATAGGACCAATAGGACCAACAGGACCAACAGGACCAGAAGGACCAATAGGACCAATAGGACCAGAAGGGCCAATAGGACCTTCTGGAATAGCTGATATATATTACAAACCGAATACTATCACCCTACCATTATCTGGAATATCTGAGAACACTATATTCTGCGACTCGACAGGTGATAAAGTTGTTGGAGGAGGTTTTCATATACTCGGTCAATTTAGCTTTGTAGTCAGTAGCTACCCGCTACCTCCTAATGGCTGGAGGATTCAAGCTGAAGCATTTCCTGCTGATGAGATCGGAACACCTGAACAACTTGAAATACATATTATTTGCCTTAGTAGCTTGTAACTTAGAGCCACCGCAATAACTGTAGATTAAGCAAAGAAACAAATCTCACATTTATCCGGTAACTCCCACCTAAGCATCACTGCATCAGTTGACGTTTTTTACAGCAACTGATGCAGTGCAGCCGCTATCTTGTTTAAAAGCAACTGATCTAATACCACGCTAGATCGTTAACAACACTTTCATTTAGTGCCATTTTATATATTTATAAAATAAGCTTATCCCACAGGCTTTTCTTGTTCTGCTAAAATGATTCTTTAATTTTATCTACAAGCTAGTAAATGGATAATATAGACCGCAACATTATCAATACATTGCAAGATGGCTTCCCTATCTGCACATCCCCTTATAAACAGCTCGCACAAGATTTAAATATCAGCGAACAAGAGCTGATAACGCGCCTGAAAAAACTATTAGAGACAGGCGTATTATCCCGCTTTGGCCCTATGTATCATGCCGAACAAATGGGCGGCGCGTTAAGCCTAGCCGCGATTAAAGCACCTGAAAAAGACTTCGATAACATCGCCGAAACCATTAATGCCTTTCCTGAAGTGGCGCATAATTATGCACGCGAACATGCGCTTAATATGTGGTTTGTGCTGGCGACAGAAACGCCGCAACAAATACAGCAAGTAATTAGCAAAATCGAAGAAAAAACAGGGCTCACGGTTTATAATATGCCTAAAATACGTGAATACTTTGTCGGTTTAAAACTGGAAGCATGATGGATAAGATAGACCGTGACATTATTACTGCCACTCAGGCAGGACTGCCTTTAACGCTTGAACCCTACCAATCCCTCGCTGAACAAATAGGCATCAGTGCCGATGACGTGATGCAACGCTTAAAGCGAATGCAGGAAACGGGGATTATCCGGCGTATAGGTGCTATCCCTAATCATTATAAACTAGGCTATCAGCACAATGGCATGACGGTTTGGGATATTGATGACCGCTATATTGATACCTTAGGCGAACAAATAGGCGCACTGGATTTTATCAGCCATTGCTATCAGCGCCCACGCCACCTACCTGAATGGCCTTATAATTTTTTTGCAATGATACACAGCAAAACAGCGGCAGGCGCAGAAGCGAAAATCAGGCAAGTAGCCGCATTATTGGACGTACATTGTCGTGCTCATGAAGTCCTGTATAGTAGCAAGATTTTGAAAAAAACAGGCTTAAGGATTAGCGCAAAAAATGTTTCGTCTTAGTCAATTTATGCGTGAGGTACTGCACCCTAGCCCACTAAAACCAGCCCGAAAACCTGCCGCTCCGGTGGTTATCTGGAATCTGATTCGGCGTTGCAATCTTACCTGCAAGCATTGCTATACCACCTCGGCCGATATTGATTTCCCCAACGAACTGAGTAGCGAAAGTATTTATAAGGTGATGGATGACTTAAAGGCCTTTAAAGTTCCGGTACTGATTCTTTCCGGTGGCGAGCCTTTATTGCACCCGGATATCTTCGATATTTCTAGGCGCGCCAAGAAGATGGGCTTTTATGTCGCACTGTCTAGTAATGGCACTTTAATTACTAAAGACAATATTCAACAAATAGCTGATATTAACTACCAATATATCGGGGTCAGTTTAGATGGCATAGGTAAAACCCACGATGCTTTCCGTCAACAACAAGGCTCGTTTGATGCGTCTATGCACGGCATTCATTTATGTCAGCAGCAAGGTATTAAGGCAGGGATTCGTTTTACCTTAACTCAGGATAATGTGCAGGACTTCCCTGCCATGCTGCAATTAATGGAAGATGAAGAACTGGATAAGTTTTATTTATCACATCTTAATTATGGCGGACGGGGCAATAAAAACCGCTTGCAGGATGCCTTTTTCAGTATGACCCGTGAGACGATGGATCTACTGTTTGAAAAATGCCTGCAATGGGAGCAACAAGGCAGGCAGCGAGAAATTGTGACGGGTAATAATGATGCGGATGCGGTTTATTTTTTGCATTGGGTCAAACGCAACTTCCCTGAACAAGCCACGCATATACAGGCTAAATTAGAACAATGGGGGGGTAATGCATCCGGGGTGAATGTCGCTAATATTGATAATTTAGGCAATGTCCATCCCGATACGTTCTGGTGGCATTATGATTTAGGTAATGTACAGCAACGCCCATTTTCTGAGATATGGCAGGATACCTCTGATACTCTGATGGCAGGTTTAAAACAATCACCACGCCCCTTAAAAGGTCGTTGTGCCGAGTGTCATTATCAAGCGATTTGTAATGGTAATACGCGTGTGAGAGCACAACAGGTTTATGGGGATGCCTGGGCTGAAGATCCGGGCTGCTATCTGACAGCGGAAGAAATTTCCTAGGAATGCAGATTTAATAATACCCGAAAGTCTACGTTCTAATGTAGCCTGTATGGAGCTTGCGGAATACAGGAAGAGCAGCGCACTCACTTTCCCGTATTCCGCAAGCTCCATACGAGCTACACAAAGTTTAGGGTTTTATTTAGTCTGAGGCCATAGCAACCTGTACAGAATAATTCCGCGGACTTTAAAGTCCGCTTATGCTCATTATCGTCTCCAGAAGATCCCCTGCCTATATAGCTCAGCTAGATCACCAGGAGACTGCCCGATAAAATAGCGTAAACGTATACTCCACATCAAGGCAATGGTTCGCCACACACCAAAGGATTCCCAACGACGCGCGGAACTTTTTACCTTTGCTTTGATACAATAGGGATGAGCAAGCTTTTTAAGCCGTTCACTGATGGCTATATCTTCCATTAAAGCAATCTCAGGAAAGCCCCCTACCCGTTCAAAAGCCTGTCGAGCGATAAAGATAGCCTGATCACCCGTTGCTATGCCACTTAAACGCGAACGCCAGTTCATCATTTGTGACACCGTTTTTAACATCCTGTGCTGTCCCATTAATTGCATATCAAAGCGCCCCCATAAAGCGCCTTTATCAAGCCCTTGCTGGATTAATGCCAATGCCTGTTCTGGTAGGTAGGTATCGGCATGCAGAAAAATATACATATTCGCTGATGCCATTTCGGCTCCCGCATTCATTTGTGTCGCCCGCCCTTTTGGCGCAATGATAAACTGATCAGCAAGTGGCGAGGAAATGTTTTTAGTCTCGTCTGTACTGCCCGCATCGGCAATAATAATCTCACACTGCTCTCTTAATACCTGTAATGGCATTAAAAAACTATGGATAGTTTCTGCCTCGTTTAGTGTCGGAATGATAATGCTGTATTTTTTCACTGATAGTAGAAATTAATTCATATATGTAGGAGGGGCTTTAGCCGCGATTGATGCGCTTCGTGCCTCAGCACATCCTATCTATTGTAGTTTCGGGGATTATTAAATTTGGTCTCCTAAGCAACTGTAAGTGTGAATTTATCCACACAATACGGCTAAAGCTATTTCACTCCCGACATTATATTCCACCTTAAATTAGTCACCTTCTTTTTAAATACAATACCCAATATTGCTCCGACAACAACAGCCACTACTGCCGGCCCTATATGATGAGTCAGTATATGCCGTGGATCATACATACAGGAAATCTGCATAAAAAGTGCAGGAAGCATCCCGGCACTGATGCCTAGAAAAATACCTGCACGTAAGGAATTAAGTGGATAGCGCCGGTAGATTAAAAAATACCCGCTCATCAGCGGAGGAATACTATAAAGATACGCTTCGAGTACACAATGCGCCCGTTTACCAAGCATGGAGGGTTCAAGCGCAGGAAATGATAAGCCGACGACATAGCAGCTAATCCACAGTATAGCGCTAAAGTAACTTAAATAAATAAGCCATTTATGGCGTAATCCGGGAATCGACTCTTGAAAGGCGATAATACAGAAGAGTGCGCCTGAAATAAACCCGATACTCGATTCAAAGGCAAACTGAGGTGAAGTTATTAGCGCCTCCAAAGCACCCTCTCTCAATGGGCCGAGATAAAGACTCAGTGCAATAACATAGACCCAGCTGCTAAAAAACCAGAATATGATCGCTAATGAGATGCCATTTTTAGGGCGAACTGGGGGCACATTTGCGCTAAGCTCTTTAATTAAATCAATTCGATTTCGCTGCTTCATCGTTCTACCTGTTCATTTTGTAGAATTTTGCGCGTCTCTTTTATCCCCCGGTGTACACGTACACGCACTGCACTTTCCGATATGCCCAGTTTTTTTGCCGTTTCTGAAGTAGTGAAGCCAATCACTTTAGTCAACAATAAGACATCACGATAAGCAGGTGCCAGCATGGAAAACACCATGCTTTTATTAATTTCCTCTTCAATAGGTATTGCCGTTTCCTCAATGTGTTGTAGCGTGTTTCTTTCCAAGGCCGTCTTATAAGATTTCTGGCTGCGTAATATATCAATGGTACGGTTGCGCACAATTGCAAAAAACCAGGGGCGGAAGAGCCGTTTAGTATCATAAGTATGACGCGCATCATGAATGGCTATAAGACTTTCCTGTACGCAGTCCTCAATTAAATCAATAGGGCCAAAGCGTGACTTTAAAAAGGCCGCAATAACATGACCTAACTCATCAAGCAATTTGGCATAGCTCTGCTCATCCCCTTGCTGAGCCTTGCCCATCAACTGAGACCAACGCTGTTCGTCGTTATCTGAACGTGTCATATTAAAAATATCACACGCTATCTATGACTGAGTAGCGTGTGATTTTATAGCTAGATTAATTTTTATCAATCCTTTTAATAGTGACCTGTGCAACCGAATGATGCCAATCATACCGCTTTGTGCCAAGAATTTCATTCCCTGCGTCATCCATATCCCCCAGATCATGAAAGCCATTGCTAATATAAACAAAGCCTTCGTCGCTATCGCTTGTGATTGAGTGTGCTTCACCACCACAGCGCGGGCCGGGAATGTGCGCACAATTCTGATCATTAGCTTCGGTTCCGGCATCATACGCCAGTGCTAAATAAGACACAGAACCTTCCTCAGGCAATTTCATACCTAACAAGGCAACAAAAGTATCATTGGTGGGCAATAGCATCGCGGCAAAAGTCAGTTGACGATGTTCAGGGAGTGCGTTAATTTCAAAGCTGCTGGTTTTTCCTGGCTCCAGAAGCCCGGGAACTGTCATAACGTGACCGACTTGATTGGGTATAGTCAGTATAATGTCAGTTAATGGCCCGGTATCACCCGCCTCTGCCAATAACTCCAGCGGTGCACCGGCAGGACTGCCAAAGGAAAACAGACTGACCGAAGCATCATGTGTTGCGACGAGTCGCGGGGTAAATGTTTGTCCCAGGGTGATATTTGTAATTGAGACTTCATAGCGCATCATTTCTTCGGCAGTTGCCAGATTTGCTGCCAGAAAAAGCGTTAGTATTATAGTTAAACGAAATTTCATCAGTACTCTCCATTTTTGTTGTAAAACCCTAATACGGGTCGTATGGAGAAAATGTTACAGTCGTGATCAAAAATATTCACTAAGACGAGCAGTGCGAGATAATATCCCATCATGCATAGAGGCGCTCTGCATAGAATATTACCCTGAAGAGTATAAAGCCTCGCTTCCTTGTGTTGTTGTAAACCTTATTTCACACTTTGCCCTTATCGATAATAAGCGGACCTGGAATTGCGAAAACTCGTGGCAATCCAGTAATCCAGACTCAAATATCGACCTGCACCGACAAAAATTAACATTAACAACATAATGGCATAAGTCGCCGCAAACTCCACACCATTATTTAAAATAACCAGACTCCCCTGCTCCGTTAACCAATCGTAGTCGCCATGTTGCTGCAATATCTCTTTGGCGCGACTCAAACGTCCTGCTGCTGCAATGGTTCTATCTGATGCAAATAAACCTGTAGGTTCAGAAATAGCCAGCCAGCCATTTTTCAAATGAACGCTCACAGCGGCAACAACCATAGTAATAAACAGTGGAATAGAAATCCAGCGCACGGCAAAGCCAAATAGTAGAAAGACTGCACCTAATACTTCTGAACCAGTCGCCAATCCAGCCATTAATGTTGGCATTGGCAAACCAAGTCCCCATTCAGAATTTGCAAACCATGCAACGGTACTATCAAAATTTTCTAGCTTGCGTATACCTGCCATCCACAGTATAGGTGCCAAATAGAGCCTGAGTGCCAAAGGACCTAAAAAATCGATCGCCTGGGCGGACTCCATATAATCCTGTAATTTATTTAATAATCTAATCATTTTTTTATCTAAGAGTCTTTGATGCAGCTTTAAGCTACTGTCATTTCTTAACAATACGCTGTTTTACTGAATCATACCGATTTCATAAAACATATCCGCAACACATTATAAATGCTATAAATAAGTAAATATGTAAACGGTATCACTATTATTCATTAAAGTTCAGGGTCAATAATATTTAACCATTAGCCTATTAACAGGTAGCGACTTGTTCAGACTCCCCCCCGTTTCCACTGATGAAACCGGGCAACCCATGTTAATAATTTCTCTGGTTTATGGTTTTTTTTCCATATTCCAGCAGCATATTTATTAGCCTCAGCCATCGTGGGATAAATATGAATCGTTCCCAGCACTTTATTTAAGCCTAGATTATGCTTCATCGCTAAAACAAACTCGGCAATTAAATCACCCGAATGCTCACCGACGATGGTCACACCTAATATTTTATCTTTACCTGGTACTGTCAGTATTTTTACAAAACCATAAGCTTCACCATCTGCAATCGCTCTGTCTAAATCATCGATACCATAGCGACTCACCTCATACGCAATACCCTGCTCAACTGCATCTTGCTCATTAAGCCCTACCCGCGCCACCTCAGGATCAGTAAAGGTCGCCCAGGGAATAACAGAGTAATCAGTACGGAATTTTTTGAATGAACCAAATAAAGCATTCACAGAAGCATACCAGGCTTGATGTGCTGCCGTATGTGTAAACTGGTAAGGCCCTGCGACATCACCACAGGCATAGATATTAGGAAAATTGGTTTGCTGAAAATCATTAATTTGTACAGTACGCTGCGGTGATAATTCCACCCCTAAGTTCTCCAGACCATACCCCGTTGTATTGGCAGCACGACCAATCGCCAATAAAACCTGATCAAAAGCAATACGCACCTGCTGCCCATCACGCTCTGCAAGCAGTATTTTTTCGCCATTTTCGATAATAAATTCTTTAGCAGTATGCTCAAGCTTGACATCAATACCCTCACTAACAAATTTTTCAGCGACAGCCTCTGACACCTCAATATCTTCACGTATTAGCAAACGTGGCAGCATTTCAATAAGCGTCACCTGTACCCCTAATCTGTGAAAAGACTGGGCTAGCTCACATCCAATCGGACCACCGCCTAATACCAGCATCCGCCCGGGCTTATCACGTAAATCCCAGACTGTATCCGAAGTTAAATAGTCTATTTTATCTAAACCCGGAATAGGGGGAACAAAAGGATGTGCACCTGCTGCAATAACAATAGAACGCGTTGTAATTACCTGACTACCTTGTGCTGTTTTTACCTCAACTTCCCAGGGTGAAACAATGGTTGCTTCACCCTCAATCACATCCACACCCAGTTCGGTATAGCGCTCCACTGAATCATGGGGGGCAACTTTAGCAATCACAGCTTGAACACGTGCCATAACATCAGAAAATTCGAAATCTGCGTTTATTTCCTGGATACCAAACTCTTTTGAGCGCTTCAGCATGGCTAATAGCTTACTTGACTTAATCAAGGCTTTAGATGGTACACAGCCCGTATTCAAGCAGTCTCCCCCCATATTATGCTTTTCAATTAAAGTAACTTTAGCATTCACTGCTGCAGCAATATAAGAAGTTACCAGCCCGGCAGAGCCACCGCCGATAACAATAATATTATTATCGAATTTTTTTGGTTTTTGCCATTGTTTATACACTTTATTAGCCTGTATAGAATCAACTATTTTTTTAGCAAACATGGGAAACACTCCTAATAGCACAAATGAAGCTAATAATGCCGGTGATAAAATATCTGATAAAGACTCAATACTGGCTAATTGCGTACCTGCATTCACATACACGATCGTACCTGCAAGCATCCCGACTTGACTGACCCAATAGAAAGTCCAGGTTTTCATGCTGGTCAAGCCCATCAGCATATTAATCATAAAGAAAGGAAACAAAGGAACCAGACGCAGGCTTAATAAATAGAATGTACCATCACGTGTAATGCCTTCATTAATCGCATTAAGACGTTCACCGAATCTGGATTCTACACTGTCACGAAATAAAAACCGTGCCGCCAGAAATGCCAGAGTTGCACCTATTGACGAAGCAAAAGAAACAATGATTGTTCCCCATAACAAACCAAAAACAGCGGCTCCCGCCAGGGTTAAAATAGTCGCACCAGGAAGTGATAATGCCGTCACCACAATATACACAGAGACATACCAGACAACTGAAAACACAGGGTTAGCAGCACGGTAATGTTCAATTGCAACTTGTTGTGCTTTTAATGACTCCAGAGTCAAATACTCACCTAGGCCAAAATAAAAAAAGCTCCCTATTACTAGCCCGATAGAAATCAACATAATGATGCGTGATTGTGTCATTTTACTTTCCAGATTATTTAAGTTAATAATAGGTCGTACTGATAATGAAAACCTTGCAGTGATATTAATTTATTAGCAATCTATTCGCTTCCCAGCCGTAACCCCGCTGCCATTAAGTTAAGCCTATTTTACAATGTAGGATGGGCAAAGGAGCTTTATCCCGTGCCCATCATAACGATGTGATGGGCACACTACGCTTTGCCCATCCTACATTTTGAACTGTGTTGGTTCTTAACTTAATGGCAGTGAGCCGTAACCCCCTAACCTTACAAAAAATAACCTGATCCTGCCTTTAAGAAGGTAAATTGTTGCTAAGTCATAAAGTCCAACAATAACATGTTGCTACTTAGAAGTGCGGATTTAATAATATCCGAAAGTCTCTGTTCTAATGTAGCCTGTATGGAGCTTGCGGAATACAGGAAGAGCAGCGCACTCACTTTCCCGTATTCCGCAAGCTCCATACGGGCTACACGACTAT
>WTCN01000012.1 GCA_013138555.1 Methyloprofundus sp.
ACACCTGCCTGAGAAGCCCGGTATAAAGCCTGTATCAATTTCTCTTCAACCACTGAATTAACTTTAAAAATAATTTTTGCAGTTTCGCCTTTTTTAGCAATATCAATTTCCCGCTCTATCTTTGCCAGCAAGCCTTTATGAAAAGTAAAGGGCGATTGTAATAATTTATGCAACTTAGTCATTTTACCCAGGCTGGTTAACTGCACAAAAACTTTTCTAACATCCTCACCTAATTCTTTATTCGATGAAAACAAACCATAATCGGTATAAAACTGTGCCGTTTTAGGGTGGTAATTTCCTGTCCCCAAATGCACATAATCTCTAAATTTCTTACCTTCTTTACGTATTACCAGACACATTTTGGCATGTGTTTTAAATCCCACTACACCGTACACAACATTTACCGCCGCATCCTGTAACTTAGCCGCCAAGGTAATATTCGCTTTTTCATCAAAGCGGGCACGTAATTCAATAACAACAGTCACTTCTTTCCCTGCCCTAGCTGCTTTTAACAAGGCATTAACGACAGGAGAGTCAGAACTGGTTCGGTACAAGGTCTGTTTAATCGCCACTACATCAGGATTTACCGCTGCCTGACGTATAAATTCAACCACAGGGGCAAAAGATTCATATGGATGATGCAACAATATATCCTGCTTTTTAAGCGCATCAAAATAATTCTTATTGCGTGATAATTGCACGGGTATTGATGCTTTATAAGGCATAAATTTTAAATCAGGGCGATCAACTAAACCACAGATTTCCTGAACCCGGCTTAAATTAACGGGACCATTGACTAAAAAGACCTGATCATCATTAAGACCAAAACGTGCAGCTAAAAAATCAACCGTCTCCTCAGCGCACTTTGCATCAATTTCCAGGCGTACTTCATCACCATAATTACGCATTGCCAGTTCGCCTTCAACCGCATTTAGCAAATCATCAATCGCATCATCATCAACATACAGATCGCTATTACGCGTCACTCTAAATTGATGACAATATTTAACAGTCATGCCATTAAACAGCTCATCGACACAGGCATGAATAATTGATGATAAAAACACAAAGTCATGCTCTCCCCCACCTGTTTCCTCACTGGGTAGCTGAATAATTCTAGGTAATGCCCTGGGTGCCTGTAAAATAGCGCGGCCACTATTACGCCCAAAGGCATCTTTTCCGGTTAATGAAATAATAAAATTTAAGCTTTTATTTAAAATACGTGGAAATGGATGTGCCGAATCCAGACCGACCGGCGTTAATATAGGCTGCAACTCTTCATGGAAAAATTTCTTTAGCCATTGCCTTTGTTCATCAGTCCAGTCATCTCGGCGAATAAAGCGAATTTTTTGTTCTGCTAATTGAGGAATCATCAAATCATGTAGCACATGATACTGCTCAGTCACGAGTTCATGCGCTTTGCTGCCTATGACCTGTAACTGCTCCTCGGCATTCAGCCCATCACTCCCAGTCACAAAAGGGTCCATCTCAGCCATTTGAATCACACTGGCCACTCTGACCTCATAAAACTCATCCAGATTAGAACAGGAAATACACAGGTAATTTAAGCGTTCCAATAAAGGGATATTCTCATCTTTTGCCTGTGCCAGAACACGATCATTAAATTCTAAAAGACTGAGTTCACGATTAAAATACAATGCAGGGTCATCAAGACTCATTTTATCCGTCACGTTACTATTATCTTCTGTCTCTGTCATTATCTTATCCCTTCAATGGGGTGCGTTCAAAGTAAAATTATTCTAATAACTAAATAATTACTTCAAAGCAACAAACCCTCGATTACCTTGCAAACCGCCCGTATGAACGGCAATAATTTTTTGCCCTGGCTTAAAAAAACCTTGCTTAATTAAGGCATAAATCCCATAAAGCATTTTACCAGTATAAACGGGCTCTAGTTTAATGTTATGTGCTTGCTCAAAGTTGCTGATAAAATCCAGCAGAACCGGGTTCACTTTGGCAAATCCACCAAAGTGATAGTCTAAGCTAATGACCCAATCCTTATGATGACAAGACTTGTTTTTTAACATGAATTGCACATCAGTCGATAAGAAACCCGCCCCTTTTAACGCCGCAAAGCCTAATACCTGCTTATCCTCAGACACCGCGCCAATGATTCCCGCCAAGGTCGTTGCCGTACCACACGGCACACACAGTACATCATAATCCCCTCCTAGCTCATCGACTAGCTCGGCAACACCTTGCAAAGCCAGTTCCATTGCCCCCCCTTCGGGCAACCAGTATTCGCCAGCTTGCAGACCTGGTAAAGAATCATACTCTTTATAGGTTCTTAATTGGCGATACTCACTGCGCGAAACAAAGTCTGTCGTCATTCCCCAGGAAAAAAGGTCAGACAAAGTCGGGTTTAACACCTCGGGGCGTTCGCCACGAATAATTCCGTGTGTCTTAATACCGAGTGATTGGCCCACATAGGACAAAGCATGTAAGTGATTAGAATACGCCCCTCCCATAGAAATAATTTTCTGCGTATTTAAGGATAAGGCATGATCCAGAATATACTTTAGTTTACGCCATTTATTACCCGAAATAACAGGATGTAATAAATCATCCCGTTTTAACCAGAGTTCTACTCCCTGTTCCTGCATAAATGGCTCATCAATTTTATCTAATATTGATGTACCTAATTGTTGCTCTAGTGCAATAAGTTGCTTGTTTAGTATACGAATAATTTACCTGCCTCAAATTGTTACAACACTTCTTAATCAATTGAGCTATTATTTTGGCCCCATTTAATACTCAGCCAAAGATAGTTTAGAGCTGGCTCCACTGACCGATAACTTTTGCACATTTCAATGACACAGGAACCAACTCCGCTACGTGTTGCGTAGAAAACACCCCTTCAAATCATCCAGAATGCGAAAAATAGCCCTCCCGTTATTGAGCATTTCTGTCGCTAACGCAGCGTTTTTTTTACACGAAGATTGTTCACTTGTTCACATAATTGCGAATAAGTGACTTAATACTCCTCTTTGCATTAATGGGGCTTGCAAGCAATTCTGCTTTATTTGGCTTAGATAATATCATATATTAAGATTGAGTAAATTAACTAACGCTAGTATAAATTATACGTCATGAGATTTTTGAATAAGCTGAAGGAATTAATGTTTTGTCATTTTATTTAAGAACATTTATGCCTCACAAGTACCGTGTGGACTTTATATTTTTTTGCTTGTCAAAGTACGGCAATGCTTGCTATGCGTTGCTTTAAGTAGCTGTGTCCCTCCTTCAGCACTGGTAGTAGAGGTTATAATAAATGCCGTCAGCAGTAAAGAGCTGGGACAGGATGACCTTTACGGGGACTGGGCAACCCCCTATAACCATTGATTCTATCGCAGAAATGCTAGAAAAAATAAAGCGCACAAAATATTCTATTGGATATATAGACAGGAGGGTTGATGATGAAGAGATTCATTTCCTTAACGCTCGGTAAGTTAATATACATTTTGTGTGTATTTTCTTTTTCCGTCAGTGCTCAGCAAGTTGAACTGGAGTCTGCTGTGGAGCAAGAAGGTTTTGATTGGTCTACGCTAAAAAAAACCTGGGAAGATGATATCCAGTTTCATGGTTTTTTTAGTCAAGGCTTGTTTCATACCACGGGGAATAATGTTTTTGGACAGAGTAAAAATAGCGTTTCTGCCGGTTTAACAGAACTGGGACTGAATATCTCCTATCAGGCACTCAATAACTTAAGTTTTGTAGCACAAGGCTTGTATCGAAGAGCGGGTGAGAGCACAGGAGACCAGGGAGAACTGTCATTAGATTATGCCTTTGTTGATATTACACTTTTAGATTTTTCTAGTGGGCGCATTGGTGTTCGTGGTGGGCGGGTAAAAAATCCCTGGGGGGTCTATAATGAAACGCGTGATGTTGCTTTTACCCATCCGACAATTTTTCTGCCATTACTTTATTTCGAACGCTCTAGAGCACTGTTAATCTCCATGGATGGTGGACAAGTCTATGCAGACTACAACACTTCAGTCGGAAATTTTATATTTAAATTTAATTATGGCTTTATGCGTGATGATAATAAAGAATTATTGTTAGCAATAACGGGGGGAGCCGACGTTTCGGGCAGCATAAAATCTAAACCCAGTTTAATGACGCAATTAAATTATGAAATCATGGGTGGACAGTATGCTTTTGCTATCACTTATTCAAATATTAATCTGGGTTATACACCTGGTAATGATTCAGACCCTTTTACCGGTCTGCAAGTCTGTTTTGAATCTTTTATACTGTCAGCACAATATAATGGTGAAAGATTTAGTCTGGTGGGTGAGTATAATATGCAATGGAATCGTTTTTCAGGTATCACAAATATCAGACCCGACACATCGACAGTGAGTGAATATTGGTATGTTCAAGCGGGTTATCGGCTTTTAGATAATTTACAAATGACTCTTCGTTATGATAGCGGAGTACGTGATACTAACGATAGATCCGGGGAAAAAGTTCATGAGCGCACAGGCGCACCTGCACATTTCGTGTTTGCCCAGGATATCGTTGTTGGTTTACGCTGGGATATTACCCCCTCGTGGATGGTTCGAGCTGAATATCAGCGTGTACATGGAGCCGCTGCAGTGAGCTTGCTGGATAACCCGAGCATCCCTGATCTAGCACTTGACTGGAATGTCTATGCCCTTCAAGTTGCATTTAGATTTTAAATTAATTATTTTCATTTTAGAAACACACACCTATGTCAGAAGAAACTATCAGCTTAGAAGAAAGCACCACAAAAGCCTTCGAAAAACTACGCGAAAATATGCCATCCATTGGTTTTATTAATCGTAAAAAGAGAATTAAAGGCTATATACAAATCAGCGAAATAGCACAATACATGATTAGCAACGAAGAAATGACTAATGAGGGTGCATTGCTTATCCTATCTGTTATGATGCGCAAATGCTCTGATTTTCAAAAAGCAGCAATGATGACAGCTCTTAGCCTGAATACTATCGGGAAAAATATCTTATCACCTATCGGCTTAACATTTGTTCTGGAAGTACGGAAAAACCTGAACTTGCCCTCTACTCACCATAGCGACAAAGAAACGCTAAAACCTACTGAAGAGAATGAACAAGTATAATCGAAATCAGACTGAGTAACGTTTTCCTGCCCACATTTTTGAGCACTTTATAGGTGGGCAAAAAAGCGCTACCCACCCTACACCTGTCTTTACAGCTCAAAACAACTTGATTAAAACTGGACTTCTGAATACAGCTCGTAGATACTAAACATATTTGTTTATAACACTCACTGGAGACATAAAAAATGGGATTTATGCAAGGCAAGCGCGTATTAATTGTTGGTTTAGCCAGCAACCGTTCAATTGCTTGGGGTATAGCACAAGCAATGCACCGTGAAGGTGCTGAACTCGCCTTTACTTTTCAAAACGAAAAACTACAAGGCCGTGTTGAAAAAATGGCCGCAGAATGTAACTCAAATATTACTATTGAATGTGATGTCAGTAGTGATGAGCAAATTGATAATGTGTTCACAGAACTAGGTAAACAATGGGATGGACTAGATTGTATCGTCCACTCAGTTGCCTTTGCACCAAGAGAAGCTCTGGATGGTGATTTCGTCGCTGCTACGACACGTGAAAATTTTAAAATTGCCCACGATATTAGTTCATACAGTTTCACCGCTTTAGCGAGTGCAGGACGAGAGATGATGAAGGGGCGTAATGGCTCATTACTCACTCTTAGCTATCTAGGTGCGGAACGTGCAATTCCAAATTACAATGTCATGGGAGTTGCCAAAGCAAGTTTGGAAGCCAACGTGCGTTATATGGCTGTTGCCTTGGGTGCCGAAGGGATACGTGTAAACGCTGTTTCTGCTGGCCCTATTAAAACATTGGCTTCTGCTGGTATTAACAATTTCAAGTCCATGTTAAGCAAAGCAGCTGACACGGCCCCCTTAAAGAAAAATGTCACTATCCACGAGGTTGGCAATGTCGCGGCTTTTCTCTGTTCAGACCTGGCATCTGGTGTGACAGGCGAAATAACTTATGTAGACTGTGGTTACAATATTGCAGGGATTGCTGCATCCTGATCTACCCTAGAGAGCGGGCTTCAGAGACTGTGAAAGTATTATGTGTAGGTTGGGGTGAAGCATGAACCCCAACAACTGAGGCTAGGTAAGCCATTGATTGTTGGGGTTCGCAAGCTCACCCCAACCTACGGAATCTATCTTTTTAGATATATTATTGAATA
>WTCN01000282.1 GCA_013138555.1 Methyloprofundus sp.
AGGCGGCTCTGTTCAAAGACTATCGTTATGTATAAGGTAGCCTGTATGGAGCTTGCGGAATACAGGAAGAGCAGCGCACTCACTTTCCCGTATTCCGCAAGCTCCATACGGGCTACACAACTATCGAGTTTTATTTAGTCTGATTCCTTAATTTAATGGCAATGATGCGGAGCGTAAGAACTATAATTTCCGTGGATCTATATTACGCGCCTCATACCTAAGTTGATGCAAGCTATCCAGTAAATAAGCCCGCATATCTTTCAGCTCTACGGCAACTAAATGCAGTGCCTCCGAATCCCCTTCTATAAGTAATGCAGCCGCTTGCTGACATAGTTTATGGAGCGCCAAATGCTGATCAAGCAATTGCTTAAATTCAGGCAATTCGCCAAACCATTTGCCTCCATCTCCCTCTAGCCACTGACCAAATTCACAGGCATGATAATCTTCTACCTGTTTGGGTAATAAGCTAGGTAATTGCTGCTCAATGGCATATAGTACACGCGCAACGAGGCGGTGATGCTCAGTCGCCATATTTAGCAAAACATATTCTCTGTTAGAGGAGTCACTTTCCTTTGTTTCCAGCCACTCTTCAGCCACCTTATAATGACTCAGCCAATCTGGCAAAGCACTGGCAGGCATCGGACGCGCAATACCATAGCCCTGGCCTAATTCACAGCCTAGATTCAGCAACAAGATACCGTGCTGCACCGTTTCCACGCCCTCAGCGACAGACTTACGATTAAATGCCTTGGCCAGCCCCAGAATGCCCTGAACAATAACAATATCATCAGGGTTATGCAGTAAGCTACGCACAAAACTTTGATCAATTTTGATCACCTCGGCAGGCAGGCTCTTCAGATAGGTGAGTGATGAATACCCAGTACCGAAGTCATCCAGCGCGAAATGAATCCCCATTTCTGAGCATTCAAGCATAACTTTGCGCACATGGCACATGTCATTCATCGCTGCATTTTCCAAAATTTCTAGCTCCAATAGTGATGCAGGCACATCATTAAACTCATTAAGTAGAGCCTTCAATAAAGTGACAAAATCAGGCTGCTCAATCTGCTTGGTTGCAATATTAACACTCACCGTTAATTCAATACCTTGCGCTTGCCATACTCTTATTTGCAACATAGCCTGACGCAAAACCCAGTTACCAATGGTGACGATGGTAGTCTGTCTCTCTATAGTCGACAAAAAAGCATCTGGTGTCAATAATCCCATTTCTGGGTGCTGCCAACGCAGTAGTGCCTCTAGACCAACCACTTCACCGGTACGCATATTGACTTTGGGCTGGTAAAAAAGCACCAACTGCTCATCGCTTAGTGCATTTTCCAGGTCTCGCTGCATGAGCTGCTCTTCGCTTATGCGTTGTTCTTCATCAGGGTCAAAAAAATGGTAGCAATTTTTTCCTCCCCGCTTAGCGATATACATTGCCTGATCAGCATGGCGCAATAAGGTTTCTGCCTCACTATTATCTTCGGGATACAATGCAATACCAATACTGACCGAAACCGAAACCGAAACAGCATCAACTGAAAGTTTATAAGGCTGGGAAATCGTTTGTAAAACACGCGCAATAATCTGTTCTAATTCATTGGTATTATGTAGATCCAGTATTAATAGTACAAACTCATCCCCCCCTAAACGGGAGACAGTGTCTCCGGTACGGACTGATAATTGTAATCTCTCAGCAGTTTCAATCAGTACCTGATCCCCCGCCTTATGACCATAATTATCATTAATAGGTTTAAAGCCATCCAGAGCAAGATAGCAAACAGCGACCAGTTTTTCATGCCGTTTTGCCAGCACCAGAGCCTGCTGCATGCGATCATTCAATAAGCGACGATTAGGCAACCCTGTTAAGGCATCGTTATAGGCCAGTTGCTCTAAATTCGCCTCCTGTTTTTTTAAATGGGTAATATCCGAGGCAACAGAGACGTAATGCTGTAAATGTCCTTCGGTATCCTCTACAGTATTAATGGTCTGGCGTTCAGCAAATAATTCACCTGACTTTTTAACATTCCACAGCTCTCCTTCCCAGTATCCCTCTGTATCTAATGTCTGCCACATATTGCTATAAAAATCTTCACTCTGTAGCCCCGAACTAAACAGGCGCGGATTTTTTCCTAACAATTCTTCACGTGTATACCCTGTCAACTCTAAACGGGCAGGATTCACATCAATGATGCGGTTATCCGCACTCGTGATCATGATACTTTGCTGTGAATGTTCGAAAACACTGGCTGCGAGGCGTAATTGATTTTGTGCCACTTTCTGTTCACTAATATCAGTGATAAACCCGTGCCATAAAAGACCTCCATCCGGGGTACGTTCAGGGGATGAACTTCCCAGTAACCAGCGCTCCTTACCATTCGCTTCACTTACCCGAAATTCCTGTTGCCAGGGTTCAAGAGAAACTTTACAGCGTTCAATCGACTGAGCCATTAACTCAAGGTCTGCAGGATTAATATTTGCATAGACTCTACTGTCATTTTCCCGCACTTCTTCGGCTGTCACATGAAATAAATCCCAAATCGCATCACTGGCATAGGGAATGCAACTACTGCCATCCGGGCGCACTTTCATTTGATAAATCATTCCGGGCAGGCGGGAGGCGATTTTTTCCATTCGCGCATTCAATTCCTCCAGCTCAGCTTGCTGACGCTGTTGTTCGGTGTCATCATAGCCTATACTGATAACAACACCATCAGCCACTTTAATGTTGGCCCAGAAAGTCACCAGTTGTTCGCCAGTTTTAGTGAGTGGATACCACTTTTTATAGCAACCATTAGGGTCTGAAGTAATACTTTTCATTACTTTCTCCCGTACCTCAGCATCAGGGTAAAAAAGTGCCAAAGGCTCTTCCTCTGCATTCACCTCATCAATAGTGTAACCAAAGGTTTTCTCACATTGTTTATTCCATAAAATACAGCGCCCATGTTTATCAAATGCATCAATTAACACCGGGGCATTTTCGACAACTCCGCGGAACATTTCTTCACTCTTGCGTAATGCCTGCTCAGCCTCTTTACGCGCGGTGACATCCTCTTTAACAGCAACATAATGGGTAGTGTTGCCGCGTTCATCTTTAATTGGAGAAATACTGACAAATTCCCAATACAGGGAACCATTTTTACGCTTATTGTATAACTCTCCGCGCCATACATCTCCCTCCACCAGAGTAGCCCACATCCGCTGATAAAAAGCAGCCCCCTGAACACCTGACTGCAATATTCTTAGGTTCTGACCCAGTATCTCTTGTTCAGTATAGCCAGTACTACGCATAAAAGCAGGATTGACAAACTCAATCGCCCCGTCAAGATCAGTGATAATAATACTGCTATCACTTTGCTCCACCGCACGCGAGAGCTTACGCAACTCAACTGTACGCGCTTCCACCAGAGATTCTAAGTGCTGCTTATGCTCTTGCAGTTCACGCTCTGCCCGTTTACGCTTACCAATATTGTGTACCACACCTTCTAGTGCAATTACTTTACCCTGATTATCAAAAATAGGGCTTTCAGTCGTTTCAACCAGCACAAGACTGCCATTTTTATGCTTCAGCTCTGCCTCGAAAGGCTCATGCCTCTCCCCCTTTAGGCCACTATCTGTCTGTGCAATTGCTTGCAGGCTAACAGGCGCATCCGTGTGAAAGTATCGATAGTGAACATGCTTGCACTCTTCGGGTGTATAACCTAAGACATCAGTAACGGAAGGACTGATATAGGTAAGCAGCCCCTCTGTGTTTAGAGTAAAAAAGATAAAATCACTCCCCAGCGAGCTAATTAAGCGACGGTACTTGGCTTCACCCCGTCGCCGGCTCGCGAGTTCACTATAAAACTGAGCCGTACGTTCAGCCACTTTACGGCGTAACAGGTAATTCCAGAGCAGGATAAAAACCAGCAACAGGACTATACCCAGTAGCACTTTTCTTAACAGACTATAAGCCGCGCTATGATCAATTTCTACGCTAAAATATTTGCGATGAATAGCACTACGCTCTTCGGGAGGAATAGCTAACAGACCTTTATTAAGTATCGTGGCAAGTGCCAGCCAGTCATCACGCATAGCAAATGCCAGGTCATGTCTTCCAAGCCCGATTGGTGCAGCAACCTTAAGGTTATTAAGTCCTCTCTGGGCAATATGATAGGACGCACTTGCCAGATTCCCGACATAAGCATCAGCCCGTCCATCACTAAGCGCTGTCAGCGCATCCGGTGCATAAGCGTGTAACTGCAAATTGATCTTCGGAAACTCTTTGCTAAGCCGTTTATGTAATAAGTAACCTTCTTCAATAGCAACCTGCCTACCAAAAAGGTCTTCTAAAGCAAAAATATTACGCGTCTCCTGACGTGTAAAGATAACCCAGGGCAGTTTCAGGTAATCTTTACTAAATACCATAAAGCTCTCGCGTTCCGGCGTGCGTTTTGCGGCGAGTATTAAATCAACCTGCTGATGCTGGCGGATATTTTCTAAAGCATTAGCCCAGCTCATATCATGGACATAATTGACTTGAAAGCCCATCCTTTTAGCAATTAAATTCAGGAAGTCGACGGAAATCCCTTTAGGCCCGTTATCCCAGTAATGATAGGGAGGAAGGTTGCCAACCCGGGCACGAATAACGGGCTGCCCCTGTAACCATGCCTGCTCTTCTGGACTTAATAGATTTTTATTAGGCGGCAGCTCTTCTGCTTTAGAAATTGCAAAACCAGCTGTACTAGAGGCTAAACTAATTAGCAATATAAAAAAACACTGAAAGAGCAAAGGAAAGGCAATATAACAACGCAAAAACAGGCTATTTACAATATTTTTTTTTGCAAAGAAATTTATCAAATTTTCAGCCCTTAAGGTATGCAGAAAGTATTCACTAAGCATCCGAGCCTTGTTTGATACAGCTGTCAGGAATCATTCTTCAGGGCAGCTAGCGCTCAAAATTTTTGACTTTATGGGAGCGAAATATAATTATAACAGAATTAGAAGATAGCTATGACAAGTAGAGCATTTTCTGCGAATTCCATCACTATGACTCTTTGCCCCAGGTTTTATTACACACCCAAAAAACCGGGTGTTTTATGTTACTTTCTCTACACAGGCAATTTTTACCAAAACAAAACTCAAAACCCTTTATAATCTTGCAAATGAATACCCTCATTACAATGAGCTATCAATGAAGCCCACCTCAATTAACCAAGCCTGGAATAGCGCAGAAAAGTGTGAGCAATGCCCTATACGTCATTTAGTGTTATTTGCTGACTTACAGCAAGATGACTTTAACCAGCTACACGTTCCCATCCATGACTTAGAGATAGCAACAGGTAATTCCTTATATAAGGAAAAAGAGGCCGCCCATTTTGTCTATACAATTCGTTCTGGCATGGTAAAACTGGTACGCTATTTACCCAATGGTAGCTATCGAATCGTGCGTTTATTACAACAAGGTGATCTGGCAGGCATTGAAGCACTTAATGGCTCCGCTTACTTACACCATGCCATCACTTTACAAAATACGTCAGTTTGCCGTATCCCCATTGAAAATATTGAGCAATTAAACTCTCATTCTCCTCACTTATATAAACAATTAACTGCACGCTGGCAAAAAGTACAAAGTGATGCTGATATATGGCTGGCGGAATTAACGGTTGGTCACTCAAGAAAACGGGTTGCAAATTTGCTGATTTACTTATCTCATTATGGCAAAAATGACTCTCTTTATTTACCTAGCCGGGAAGATATAGGTGCTATTCTGGCCATCACTACCGAAACTGCAAGCAGAATCATTGCTGAATTCAAGCGTCTTGGGTATATACAGAGCGTAAACCACAATACTCTTATTGATAGCAGCAAACTGAAGAAAATCCAGTAAACTATGTCATCCAATAAACTTATGTTCGGCCTTTTAATTATCATTTACTGCACCACAGCGGGTCTTGCAATAAAAAAGTCGTCAGAGGCTCGAATGAATAAAGCTAAGCAATCAAGCCATAAGGTAGATAGGCGCATACTGGATTGAGCTATTGTAAGCCTGGTCTTATGGCTGAAAATGCGCTGCGATCTTGTTCTGGCTGCGATAAAAAATTGTAAGGTTTAGAGCCTTATAGCGACAGATAAAGTAACTTCTTATTATCCACTGGCATTTGAGCCATGAAGAATTCATCATTCCTGCATGCTACCCAGTCAAGCGTGAGCACAAGCGTTAGCAGGAATCTCTGCGTTAATAGTAGGTCCCCGCTAACAGCATGCGGGGATGACGAGCGGTGTAATATTATTTACTCCATTAAAATGAGAAGTTACCAAATAAAATAATTCACACAAGTACTTCTATGTGAAGCTTTACCAATAAAAACTCCATTGACTCATAACAGGATTAACCATGAAAACAATCAATAAAACTAAATTTGCTATCGGCGCGTCAATCATCGCTGGACTAACGACTGGATGTGCATCTGACAGTAACCCATTTGCTCAGGAGGAATTATCATCAGGCTATATGAATCAGGCTGAATCTGATGCACAAAAAGCAAAAGAGGCTGCTTGCGGTGAGGGTAAATGTGGTGGAGACATGGCTGCTCCAGCAGAAACGCCTAAAGCAGTCGAAGCTAAATGTGGTGAAGGTAAGTGTGGCGAAAAAATGGCGGCCCCGGTAGAAACGCCAAAAGCAGCTGAAGGCAAATGCGGTGAAGGTAAGTGTGGAGCTGACAAGTAATTCACCCGTACTTTGAAAAGCCTTGATGCAGCTTGTCACATCAAGGCTTTTTAATACCCCTTCAGCCATAGGCAGGCAGAAATACAAAAGATCAACATCCCCTCGGTATCCTGCCTGCTTTATACAGCTTACATAGTATTGAATTTATTTTATTTCATTTGGTTCAACTAATTCATCACCATCTTTATCCAGTATATTAATAATGGTTTCAGCATCTTCTTCAATACTATCTTCCATATTCATAATCACTTGGTTGATCGCTTCTTGAGACATCCCTTTTTTCTGCATTTTAATTGCTTTATTAATTGCATCTTCACGCAATTCTACTTCAACTTCATCAGCAGTAATATATGAATCATTGTTCTGATCATACTGAGCCGGTGTTATCTTTTGCACAGCCTGCTCTGAATAAGGAACATACCTTGCGTTTGCATCAAAAACAACGATAGCCAAAACCGCAGGAACCATTCCCATTAATATCTTTTTCATTACTCTTTCCTTTATTATCTTTAAAAACGTTAATAATAGCATGCTAAGTTCAGAGACGAAAGCACCTGTCTATCGCCGTTGTAGCTATCTATTGATCTAGAGGCTTCCCTATATCATAAACCCCCACACTGACTGCTTTGCATTTTCATCACTTGATGTCACCTCATAACTATGTCATGATTGATAGATTTTTCAAACAATTTTAACCTTTAAAGA
>WTCN01000136.1 GCA_013138555.1 Methyloprofundus sp.
GATGAGATTTGGCAATATATGCCAGGTGAGCGTAGTGAGTCTGTACATCTTGAGACCTGGTATGAAGGCTTGTTTCTATTTGACGAGGATGCATTAATTTCGCCGGCCGACTGGGACATTGTTATGACGGTACGTGAGGCTGTGAGTAAAGAACTAGAACAGATGCGTAAAGCAGATGTTATTGGAGCCTCATTGAATGCGGAAGTGACTTTGTATTGCAATGAAGAATATGCGTCAGTGCTTAATAAATTAGCAGATGAACTGCATTTTATTTTTATTACCTCTCAAGCTGTCGTTTTACCTATACAAGAAGCAGGAAGCGATGCGATTGAAACGGAGCTAGAGGGCTTAAAGGTTAAAGTTCTAGCATCTGAACATGAAAAATGTGTGCGTTGCTGGCATTATCGTGAAGATGTAGGTAGTCATACTGAGCACCCTGAGCTATGTGGACGCTGTGTAGAAAATGTTGATGGTGAAGGTGAAACCCGACAGTTTGCATAAGGCTTTGCTTTCAGTCGCGTGCTCTGCCTAAGGTATATTTATCTCGTTCCAACGCTCAGCGTTGGGATGCATAGGTCGATGCTCTGCGTCACGGAGCACGAACGTTCCCGTATACATTCCCACGCTGGAGCATGGGAATGAAAACCATAAAGTGCCCATCTTTTACCTTTTAAAAACGAATTATTATGATGAAATGGCTATGGCTATCTGGATTAACCTTAATACTGGATCAGCTAAGTAAAATCTGGATTGATACCAGTATGAGCCTGTATCAATCCATTCCTGTGTTTCCAGGATTCAGTATCACCTATGCACATAATTATGGTGCCGCGTTTAGCTTTTTGAGCCAGGCTGGCGGCTGGCAACGCTGGTTTTTTGCTGTACTTGCCGGTTCAATTAGTATCGGCCTTATTATCTGGATAAAACAGTTAAAGCGACATGAAATTCTATCCGCGATTTCGTTAAGCCTGATTCTAGGGGGGGCGATTGGTAATTTGATTGACCGAGTCATCTATGGTTATGTGATTGACTTTTTAGATGTGTATTACCAAAGCTATCACTGGCCCATTTTTAATATTGCAGACTCAGCCATTACAGTGGGTGTCGGTTTTATGCTGTATGAATCTTTTATGCAAAAAGAACCAGACACTGCCTAGAGTGCGCTAAAATTGTATAGTACTCTAAGGAGTGAGAGTCCAATAATACCCGAATATTAAGTGCTGGTAGCTAGTCTATTGGCTTAAAAATTTTGTTAAATATATTATTTATCTTAAATAGATGGCAACGATAAGGAGAAAGCAAGTGCCTGAGTTAGATCAAGAGCGCATTAATTTTATTGAGCAATTACACGAAATTTTTTTGTTAAACAAGGGTTATGGTGCCTTTGCATATATTACTGTTAGTGATGCTATCAATTTATTTGATCAGTTTTTAAGCTCAGGTGAGCCAGCTGATGTCTTTATACGTCGATTTGTTAGGTCTATTTAAACGTTTTTTGTGGATAAAAGATGGGCACGAAAAAGACTTTTGCCCATCCTACGCTTGCTTCAGTTATTTTAATTAAAAGCTAACTTATGACTAGCATCTATTTGTGATCTTGCATAAACCAAAATCCTGGTAAATTTCTCTAGCTGTTCCTTTGTATGGCTGGCCGTTACTTGTAGTTTAAATTGTGAACTATTTTTCGATACTGCTGGATACTCTACTAGATCAACTAAACCACCATTTTCTAGTGTGTGTTTTGTTATTAGCTTTGATTGCTTAATATCTCCTAACAATACCGGGATGATTGCTGAAGGGTAGCCAAGTAAGTTAAAGCCTTCTTTTGAAATTAACTTTCTTAAATATTTCGTATTTTTCAGCATTTTTTTACGCAATTTCTGCCCTTCAGCGGAGCATATTATTTCTATGGACTTTAATAGTATACTTGCCTGAATCGGTGAGAATGTTTGTGGGCAACAATCATAGCGAAGTGCTAGCTTTAGTGCGGGGTGGTTTGTTGCAACAAAACCTCCATTCGAGGCAAACGTTTTCGAAAAACTTCCCATAAGAACATCAACCTTTCCGAGCATTTCTTGATTCTCTATGCAACCCCGCCCTGTTTTCCCAATGCATCCAATATCGTGAGTTGAATCAATGATTAGTGTGGCATTGTATTTTTGAGCTAATTCCTGATGACTTCTGATATCTGGGCTCTTAGAATCCATTGAAAAAAGTGACTCAGTAACCAGCAGAATGCCTGCTGTGTTACTTGTACTGCGTATCCTGTTTAGCTTGCGCTCAAGCCCGGTTAGGGATAGATGGGGGAAAACATGTATATTTTTTGTTGCCCTCCTTGCACCTTCGACCAGTGAAGTATGAGAAAACTGATCGATAACGATATGATCTTTTTTTGATACTAAACAACGCATTAAGCCACAGCTTGCGGCCCACTCTGTTGGAAAAACCATACAGTCACTCATTTGCAGAAATTCTGATAAGCTTGCCTCCAAGGCTAGTGTACCTTTGAATGCTAGAGTGCCAGCTGAATGTGCACCATATTCAGCTATTGCTTTTCTGGCTGCTGCCTTGATTTCAGGGTGACTTGATAGTGCCAGGTAATCCTGATTTGCTAAATTCACTCCGGCAAAAGGCTTTCCTTTTCTATTTGTGGTTTCATACTCCGTTAATAGTGCTTCACGCTCAAGGTTATTAGTAATAGTCTCATTAAAAACATATTTATCATCAATCACTTATAATTCCTCATTAAATTTCTCTCTATTACCCTAGGTGAGACTGTTTTAGACAATCTATTCTTTTTATCTGATTCTACTCTACTGGCAATTATATGAACTTACCTGCAACAAAAATGAAAGGGAATGGGAGTATTATGAATATTTATGAAAAATGGTGGTCCGAGTAGCATGCGTCCTGTAAACGGTGTGTTGTTGCGTAATGGGGTATGATTTTTATGGGTGCAAAATTTATCTAACGTAATCTTAGCGAGCTATCAAAGGTTACAGGTCCCATTCAGGGGGGAGCTTGATTTTTAATTTATCTTATCTTTCAAGCTGGCTGACCCCTTGATTTTGAAAGCGGATGACATTGTTTGTTGAACTTCATTCATGGTTTAACCTTAAATTTTATCGTCGGACAATCCTGTTTTCACAGGGAAGAAGAAAAATTATAATTTATAAAATTAATCATGAATCCAAAGTCCAAAAGATTGAAATTTATCTGCAGTCCACCACTTTGATACTGCTTTGTAGCGAAAATTACTCCCCCCAGCCTGACTTTGTAATGGTCTTGATACATCGCCGTTATGTATACGCTTTGCCCTATTAATTGTTGTTTCCGGAACAAAAGGGCAGATATGTCCTGGGCGGTTAGTTGATACCCGCTTGGCACATGCAAGTACAATTTTTCCTTCATTTGCCTGGTGTTGACATTCAGACACATCAATACTAGGTCGCCACCCAAAATCAGCACCGAAATCTTCTAACCAGTCGTGTAATGAATTCGCATTGAGCTCTCTAACAGTAACGCCATACCGGACTTCCACAGGCTTTCCTTGAGCAAGTTCTAATAATGCTTTTTCCTTCCACCATACACGGGGAAGATAAACACCGGCGAGATAGCAAAAATCATACGCATAAATATTACAATAAGTGGTACTTCCTTTTTTTAAGTATCGCTGATTTTGTTCGACATCCAGCCAGTCAATAATATCACCAAGCTGGGCAATTCGTTCGCTTTTAGTGCTACCATTCCTTTGCGGTCTTTCCTGCTCCCCTAGAGGAAAGGCTCGTCCACCATCTCGTGAGCGTGTAATCGTTGAATGATTTTCCTTTAGGTGTACCGGAGCAATACTTGTTATTATCGGTAATGGTTGAAATTCCTCAATAGCCTGAAGATAGTTAGAGTGAACATAGCCTTCAATATGAATGTTATGTAGGTTCGTACTAATCAGCCACCAGGGAGCGTGGTTTTTATTAATTATATTGACTACTTGACCCTGTGTTAATACAGCAATTCTATTGCCACTGGATTTTTTTGCTGCACTACGTAGGTTAAGGTTAGGAGCTGTTACTTTATATTTAGACATTTTGCTGTACCTTTTGATATTTAAAGCTATTTTAAAAAATAACCCATGGCATTAGAACTGGGGCTTGGATATTTATTATTGCAAAATTAAAAAAACTGTAACCTTTTTATTGTGAGCCTGCCGAGTTATTATTTCTTGGCAATTACAACGAACATTTCACCATCTATATCTGTAAGGTAGTGGTAATGACCGCCAAGGTCTGTTCCATCTAATAGAGCGGCTTTACAGCTTGATATTTGAACTGAATACCCTTTTAATATCAGTTTTTGTTTCAGTACTTCTGCCTCATCTTTATCACTTTTTACTGTAATACGTATTTTTTTGCTCATTAGCTATATCCTATTTTTTATCATCAGGTAAAGATTTGTACAATGGTTCTATTGTGTCATCGAAAAAATCAAATAATACTGCATTAAGTTTCACCCCTGTAGTTTGTTTGGTTATTTGGTTTACCACCTCATCTGGGAAAAACTGTTGTGTATCTTCAAGTTTTTTAGCTGCTGAAACTAATGCAGCCAGTGTGTTTTTATTTACAGCATCCGAGCCATCAGTTACATACGGTATGATTTTTTTAAGTTGTAGTTCTTCAATGCTTATTTGGTCCTTTGCTTGAGTAATATAACGTGCTATTTTAGGGTCAATCTTACCAGCACTATCTCTGCTGAATAAAAATTCAGCCCCTTTGTTAGCAACTGCAATATTTCCAACTGCTAGCCTTTGATAAATGCCAGAATCAGATCCTGTACTGAATATGCCAAAGTATTTTAACTCCATTAAAACATTTGCTGAGTCAGCAGCTCCATTGGTTATTTGTTGCGACTGAAATACATCATTGCCTTCAAGTGTGGTGGTTTTTTTTCCATTACTTTCAGTAGATTCTGTTTTTTTTGTGACATTTAAGGTGTGCTTATTAGTTGGGACATAAGCAAATTCAGCACGTTTATAACCAAGAATTGCAATAGGTGTTTGCGTCGTCTGATTTTGTGATATTTCAACCCCAATTGTTGTACCTGTGGCGGCAATAACTGAATTTGTAGTGCCCGAACACCCAGTAATAACGAGGGTAATTACTAGTAAAAAGCTTCTAAAAATTAACTTTAAAATAGGATTAGAAATGTAGCTAATTTTTATCATGTATTTTTTCCTGTAAATTTGTATTTGCTCGAATTCTTAATGGACCAAATGATTTTTGAGACACGTCAATTAGAATATTTTCTGTCTGTTCAGGAATTTCAATGATTGATGATTCCATATACCCAATTCCGAATTTAAGTCCGGGTTGGTTTGAAAACTGAATGCCAATAGATTCTGATTTGCTGACAATAGCATCCACAGTCCCCTTAGGTTTAGGAATCGATACAACACCGATTCCTATTATAAGATGATGAATTGTATCGCTTTTATCAGTAAATATTATTCCTGAACACCCTGTTGTTGATAAGCTCAGTAATATGAAAAATAATCTATACATAACATTTCAAATCTTCAGGGCTGGTTTTTATAGTCTGCGCAGAATGATCGGTTTCGCTAAAAGACGCTCTACCCGTCCTACGCGAAATCTCAAAATACACTTATTCAATTATCTGGCTACCTACCATCAATCAAACCTTCGAATAAACATACGCCGTTTTTGTAGTTCCCTCAAGCTCAACCCACTCTGCCATGCCCTGTAAACACTCAAATACATCATAAGCTCTTTGCGCCACCTCACCATCAAAATTTTCATCGTCATCGCCATATTTGAAGCTGAATTCGACGACGATAGGATTATTCGGTTCATCTGAGTTATCATCGTACCATGCAACTAAGGCGCATTCGGCTTCCACTTTAGGGTTATTCCCAATCTGAAAATCAGCTCCCTCTATAACCATTTCCTTTGCAATGAAATCCCCCACCTTATCTATCAACATATCCTCTTGATAAGATTTTAGGCGCGTCTTCAAATCTGGAAACAACTCACCTGGATCATTCATCTTATTGATAACTTTTCCATCCGGAATAGGTTGTTTTGTAGAGAAGCTATAAAGCTTTAAAAAGGGGGGCTTAATATCTTCTTCAAACTTCGTTTTTGCATTCTCTGTATCAGCCGCAGACATATCCCTATCTTGAGATATATAACGGTCTGGATGACGAAACTTGAGAGTAACCTCTCGCTTTTCAGTAATAAGATCAACCCGTTCTCGAAAAACATAATTGTTTTCTCGAAGATAACAATCAGCACTGTCATAAAAACTGATGGTTCTTTGTTTTTCGACCTTATCAAGGTTGCCATCGGTATCAAAAACGACAGCTTGAATGGAATTTTTGAAATCGCGCCAAAAACATTCGGCTTGCTCAAGATGTCCTAAGCGTAAACCAACGAACTGCTCTTTCTTAAGCATGATCTTGTATTCACGAGATATTACATTTTGTTTCATTGTCTGCTCCATATTGACACGAAGGAAAGCCCCATTTATGGAATCAAAGGGGTATAATAATTATATTACGGAAATTGCTGTATAGCAGTCCCAGTACCGATAAGCTGATGATCAGCATCAAATGCCCGAACGGTTAACCTATAGTGGTGAGATTTTCCAGATGGTGGACACAGTGGCATAATTTTAAATTCATTGTTCAGAATAATATCGGAATTTTCAACATCAATACAATGCATACCATGAGGTAGATTGATTAAATCTATATCCTCCAGCAGTAAAGAAAGTTCTTTTGTCGCTGTGGGTAGCTGATTCTGATAAATCTTGATTTTAGGAATAGTGCAGCTTATACCCCACTCCATCCCCGCTAAGGAAAGTTCTATATTTAATATATTTGATGTAGACATTTTGGGCTCCTTTAATGCGAATTAATTAAGGTCTAGTTTAGCGAAAGCTTAGTGAAACTACCTATGCCAATCATGAAGAATGATGAAGTATGTCTATGGTTTTATGAATGTAACTATTTAGCTATAACCCAATAAAATATAGTGTAATCTACCCTCTCAAATACTCTAAACCGATCTAAAAAAACAAAAATAATGAATCGATTAAAAGAGCTTATTTATTGCCTAACTGGGTGTTATGCTTTTGCATTCTATCCAGCAGTACTCTATGCCGAGAAGCTTGACCCCACTAGCCTGAGTATTGAGCAGCTAATGGAAAGTGAGGTCACTACAGCGAGTCGAACAGAACAAAAGTTTGCCGATACGGCAGCGGCCGTTTATGTTATCTCTCAGGAAGATATTCAACGTGCCGGAGTGACTAATATTCCTGATGTATTGCGCATGGCTCCAGGGGTTCAGGTTGCGCGTATTAGTGCCAGTGAATGGGCGGTGACAATACGTGGTTTTAATGGCCGTTTTGCCAATAAACTGTTGGTTTTGCTGGATGGTCGTACCGTCTATTCACCTGTTTTTGCGGGGGTACGCTGGGAGAATCTGGATCTGGTTCTGGAAGATATTGAACGCATTGAAGTGATACGTGGGCCGGGAGCTAGTGTCTGGGGGCAAAATGCAGTGAATGGTGTGATCAATATTATTACCAAACATACCGAGGATACTCAGCAAGGGCTTGTTTCTATCGCTGCAGGCAATGAAGAGCGAGCGATTGCAGAACTGCGTTATGGTGATCAACTGGGTGATAATGCAGCTTATCGGGTGTTTGGTAAGTTTGTTTATCGTGATGACTTTGTTGATTTACAGGGTAATGATGCGGGCGATAACTGGATGCAAGGGCGGGGTGGTTTTCGTGTGGATTGGAATTCTAATCATGGTGACCGATTGATGCTTGAAGGAGATGGTTTTGTCAGTCATATAAATGATGAGTTTCTGTTACCTGCGGATGATCAGCTGGGTGAGCCTAGGCGGGAGTTAGAAGAGCAATCAGGCGCGAGTGGTCTGCTTCATTGGGATCATGATTTTTCAGTCGCTTCAACGATTCATACTCAGGTTTACTATGAATATTTTAATGAAGTAGACCGTCAATTCAGTAGTGAAACAAGTCATACTCTGGATATTGATTTTCAACACGATATTGCACTATCAAAAAATAATTATTTTAATTGGGGGATGGGTTATCGCTACGTTAATAGTGCTTATTTTGATGGCATACTTTCAACGACGGATCCAACCTATCAGGATCTGCATCTGGTGAGTGCGTTTGTACAAGATAAGGCACTGTTTTTCGAGGGTGCATTGCAGTTGACGTTAGGGGCAAAAGTTCAGTATTACACACTCTCAGATTGGGACTTTCAACCGTCGCTACGTGTATTATGGAAAGTCCACCCAGAACATCGATTTTGGGCTGCATTTTCCAGAGCAACACGCTCACCTTCGCGTGGTGAGACAGCGCTTTCTCTTAAGCCTCTCGCTTTACCAGCTCCAGTGGATTTAGTGTTTCAGGCTAATCCAGATTTGACGAGAGAAGTAGTGCATAGTTATGAGCTGGGATATAGAGGGTGGTTAAGTAATCAGATTTCATTGGATATGACGCTGTTCTATAACGACTATAAAGATCTGATAACCGTGGCGCTTGGCTCGGTGGATTATGTTAATGGGCAATTACCTGCTTCCTTTGAAAATGATACGGATGCTCAGACCTGGGGGGGTGAAATGGCTGCGGAGTGGCGACCGATAGAGCGTTTACGCCTACAGTTATCTTATAGTTTTCTAAAAGTCCATGTCGCTCAGCAAGAGCAGGGCCATAATGATCCGGAAAATCAGGTTTCTTTGCGTAGTTCACTTGATATTACCTCGACTATCACGGCTGACCTCGGAGTTCGTTATGTCGATTCTTTTTATGTGCAAAGTCTATTGCTGGGTACTGAGAGTATCGTGGATAGCTACGTTGGTCTGGATCTGCGCTTTGCCTGGAAGCCTATACACAATCTTGAGCTTTCTATTGTCGGACAGAATTTGAATAATAAAGTGCACCTTGAGTATATTGATGAGGTGTTTGCTTATCCTAGGCAGCTAGAAAGAAGCTTTTATGGGCAGATTCAATGGTATTTTAATTGAGCAGGTACATTTCGGAGAATATTTATGACAAAAAATGAAAATCTATCTTTTTTATTAAAACCCTAGGAAATCTATGGCATAATTTTATTTTAGTTTTTGAGACATGATTTAATGCAAGACAGGACGATAAAACAATGCTGTTTATCATTCGGGCTCGTCGCTGTAAGCTTTCGGCTGCAGCGTGTTGTCTTGCTTATGCTATGTCTTTCTGGAGCTGTATTGAACGTTGGTAGCCATGCCAGTGAGCTGGATCAGGCAACACTCAAAGTGCTGTATACTTATAAATTTGGCAAGTTCACGCAATGGCCAGATGACAAGTTAAATGCGACTAACAAGCATTTTCAGTATTGCATACTCGGTGAGAATCCCTTCTCCCAAAAAGACTTGAATATGATTAGCGGAAAATCGGTACAAGGCCTGCCTCTGGCTATTGAAGTCTTTGATTCCGGGCTAGTGCCGCAAGAGGTACTGGCAAGATGTCATCTTGTATTTATCAGTCGCTCTGAAAAACGTAGGCTTGCTACAATACTCTCTAGTCTAAAGAAGCTTCCCGTTCTCAGTATCAGTGACATGACAGAATTCTCGGCTCAAGGCGGCATGATCACCTTAATCGAAAGTGAAGGGAAACTCCATTTCCAGATTAATCCTGACGCACTTCAACAGGCACATATTTCAATGAGCTCCAAAATTATGGAACTCGCTGACATTGTAGCTAAAGGGCAGCGGTAACATGATGAGTTTTACGAGCACATTAAAGTCCATGTCAATCAAGCATAAGTTGATGTTGATTATGATGGCGACCAGTAGTGCGGCGATTGTTCTTATGGCACTATTAGTCGTCATTAATCAGGCGCTCAATAGTCAGCGTGTTACTCAGCAACAGTTGAATACTCTGGCTGATGTTCTTGGATCAAGAAGTACGGGCGCTTTAACATTTGACGACTCTGTTACCGGAAATGAGATTTTAAATGGGCTGGCATTGAAATCAAATGTTGTTTATGCTGTTATTGAGCGCAGCAACGGAGAGCCTTTTGCAGTATTTGGGGGCACCTCTAGGTGCGCTGAGTCGCAACAAGCCAGTATATTCCATGCAACATCCTCATGGGCTGCTTTATTTGCCAATGAGGTTCACGTTACACGTGATATTTTTCTGGAAAACGAGCGGATAGGGAAAATATGTATCGTGTCGACCCTGGACGCTTTATATGATGACTTGCTGGATTATGTGTTGCTGATGACAATAATTTCAGCTATTTGTTTTGTAACCACCTTTTTTATAGGTAGGCGCTTACAAAGCGTTGTATCAGGCCCCATCCTGAATTTACAAAAAGCCATGGATTCGGTATCTCAAAATAGGGATTATTCGCTACGGGTTGAAAATAGAGAAGAAAATGAATTGCAGGCTTTAATCAATGGATTTAATCATATGTTGGAGCAGGTTCAATTACGCGATAATAAACTTTCAAGCAACAGTGCTCATCTGGAAAAAATTGTTTCGACACAGACAACAGAACTGACCGATGTCAACGAAAAGCGGATTTTATGGTTGGAATCAATGGCGCGTTTTTTAAAGCATGAGCTGAAAAATTCATCGGTGGGTATTAAAACATCTCTGGATTTAATTGAACGCCGAAGTACAGAGCAGAAAAAAGTTGATGTCTATATTGCCAGAGCTCGTAAGAGTATGACTAATATGAATGTCTTGCTACAGAGTGCCGGTGATGCGAGTAATCTTGAAGCAAACCTTTATAAAGAAGAGCAGGAGCAGCTGGATCTTGGGCTGATGGTGGTGAGCCATATAGAGAGTTATCAGTTAATCTACCCGGATATTTCAATGCGCGTAAATTGCCAGCGAGGGCTTTTTGTTCTTGGTAATAAAATTCGCTTAATACAGCTGCTGGATAAATTGGTTTCCAATGCAGTTGAGCATTGTGATGCTCATGCACCTATTGAAATTTCAGTGCAACGAGTGCAGGGTAAAGTTCAGCTTATTGTTGCAGATAAAGGAGATGCTTTACCCAAAGATAAGCTGGCTATGTTTGAGTTATTTATTTCGTTTAGAACAGTGGAGAGAAAAACGGATGAGAATTTTGGTCTGGGGCTTTATATTGTCAAGCTAATTGCAGAGTCCCACGGTGGGCAAGTGACAGCATATGATTTCAATAAAGGTGAAGGGGCTGTTTTTGAAGTGACACTCCCCTTAATCAGTACTCATTAAACATCCAGCCATCTATAACCAGCACCTCTTTCGGTTTTAATACAGTTAAAGTTTTCGTCGATTACCTTAAATCGATTACGTATGGTTTTTATGTGTGCGCTAATGGTATTAGGTTCCACATAAATCTTGGCTGCCTCCATAAGCTGCCGGTAGGTTTTAACCTGATGTGGCTCAGCTAATAACGCCTGAACAATCCAGAATTGTGTCAGTGTCAGTTCAACGGCTTGAGTGTTCCAGTAAACGAGTAGTCGATCACTGTCGATATACGATTTCCTAGGTTTGCTATCATCAACCCTGGTTGTGGTTGATGTCGACTTTTGACTTTTTATTGTTGCGTAGCGACGCAATAAGGCTTCAACTCGAACGATTAGGTATTCAATACTGATATCTTTAGTCAGATAATCATCTGCGCCAAGCCGGAATCCCGATATTTTGTCTACTTCGCTGCCGTGGGAGGTCAAAAATAAAATGGGAAGCACTGGAGAGATCTGTCTTAGGTACATACATAGCTGAAACCCACCTTCGCGCTCTTCTTCCAGGCTGATATCAAGGATGGCAATATCTGGAAGTCCCTGTGTAAAATAAGCCATAGCTTCTTCCCGATTGCTACAGGCCTTTACTTTGAAGCCTTCATCAGATAGCAATTCAGCATAGTTTTCTCGAATCACATCATCGTCTTCGACTAATAAAATTTCTCTAAGCATTACCGCCCTCCGATATATTTGATTCTGACTTATAGGTTACTAACATCGCTATGCGGGCTGAATACCTGTCGCTTATATGATATTTATGCTGGGCGCGGGTTTTTTGAACGCAGGTATTTGCCCCGTTATGCGTTGCTAACCAGCTTATATATCATACAGCGATTTGTGGTAATTGAGCTGTATTCTTCATGAATCATCATAATGGTAATATCTTGTTTAACCAGGTTTTATTTTCAGAAAATTTTTTCGTAGCTGGGATTAACTTATCTAGCGAAGCGCAGATAATGTCACCTGGCATAGGCTGTGAGTTTGTTGGAGGGTGTTTTTTAAATGCTATTCTTCAGCATGTCTATAGTGCAGAGCTGAAACCTGTTCGGAAAGAAAGCCCATTAAGAAGGTAATAACCGAAGTATTGAGTAATAATGCACTCATATTCGTAAAACGATGTTCGGTGTTATAAGTGTAGCCATAGTAACCTGTGCCAAGTAAAAACAGGCTGATACTGACGGGTAAAAATAGCCGCATAGGTGAAAATAAAGCACCGATGCGAATAATGATAATAAAGAAGCGGGCACCGTCCCTAAATAAGCGTATATGGCTCTTGCCTTTTCGTTGTCCTGCATGGATAGGTAGGTAGGCAACTGGAAAGCCTGAGCGAAAAAACGCCATGGTACTTGTCGTGGGATAGGAGAACCCATTAGGTAACAGGTATATAAATTTTTTAAATTTTTCTGTTCTGACAGCACGAAAACCGGAAGTGAGATCCTCTATTTTGTGTCCGGTCATTATGGAAGCAAAGCGATTGTAAAACGCATTGCCTAAACGCCTTAGTAATGAAGCTTGTGACTTTGGGTTTCTGGCACCGACTACCATATCATAGCCTTCATCTAGTTTTTGCAAAAAAACGGGAATATCCATAGGGTTGTGTTGACCATCGCCGTCCATAAAGACAATAATTTCACCTTTTGCATTTCTTGCGCCTGTTTTAATGGCCGCACCATTTCCCTGGCAGTATGGGTGGCTAATAACCCGGGCACCACTCTGTTTTGCCAGTTCGGCGGTATTATCACTGGAGCCGTCATTAATCACTAATATTTCAGCATCAAGCTTTAATGCTTGTATGCTTTGCAATACATCAGTAATATTACTGGCTTCATTTTTTGCGGGAATAACAATTGTAATTTTCATTTACACTATTCAGTTTTTGCGAGGTGATAGTTTTGGGACAGGGCGAGCAGGCAATGGTTTTTCTATGGGGTGGCTAGGTAATGGTTTCACTACAGGGCGAAGAGGGTAGAAATAGGGTTGATCTCTAAGGTAGTTATTATTGTTTTCTAGCGCATCAGTTTGTCGTGCCGTTGCTTCTGCTTGTGCTCTGATAGCTTTGGCATTCTCATAACTTGCGTCAGCATTATTTTCTTGAGCACGGAGTAAACGCTCTTTATCGTCTGCTTCTTTTTGTATTTTCTTTTTTTCAGCGTTAGCTTCTAAATCAGTGCTGAGTTTTTCAACAGCTGCCTCCTGTTGTTTAGTACTAATGTCTTTTGCAGGTATAAATTCAGTGCCTGTTTGTTTGCATTGTGTTTGTTGATAGCTAGTATTGCCATTTTCTATGCATTTATAAATCTCTGCATAAGCGGGTGAGATAGAAAATATGAAGATTAATAGGTTGATGATTTTCATGGCATGTTTTCTCTGTGTACAATAACGTTATATTATTGGGATGGAAAATTATAGTCATAATATGGCTTGAGATATCTGGCTACCAATATAAAATGGGACACTTTGATACTTCAAAATAGCTTATTCATAAAAATAAAAAATGTTATGTTTAGACTAGTTGTGCGTCAACTTTGGTTTGATGATTAAAGACTCAGTATAGATTCTCAGGTAAATAACTTCTCATTACTCATTAACACTTGAGCTAAGGAATCAGACTAAATAAAACCCGATAGTTGTGTAGCCCGTATGGAGCTTGCGGAATACGGGAAAGTGAGTGCGCTGCTCTTCCTGTATTGCGCAAGCTCCATACAGGCTACATTAGAACATAGACTTTCGGATAT
>WTCN01000210.1 GCA_013138555.1 Methyloprofundus sp.
GCCGAAGAGGTGCGTAATCCACAGCGTAACCTGCCACTGGCAATTATTCTGGCTTTAATTATAACCACACTGTTTTATACCGCAGTCTCTGCCGTCTGTGTACTAAGTCTGCCTGCGGCTCAATTAGCCCGGACAGATGCTCCACTGGCTATGCTTTACAGTACTGTCACAGGACGTTCACCGATTGCCATTACCTTTATCAGCCTGATATCCATACTTAATGGCGCTTTAATTCAGATTATCAAAACCTCGCGAATATTGTATGGCATGAGCCGTCAAGGGTGGCTACCTTCCTGGCTGGGCAAGGTGAATGCACGAACCCATACGCCTCTCTATGCAACCCTTTTGGCTACTAGCAGCGTATTACTCTTCGCCTTATATTTTCCTTTACTTGATCTGGTCAAATTATCCAGCTTTATTACTTTATTCGTCTTCGCCTTGATCAATTTTTCTCTATGGCGCTTAAAAGTTCGTCAGCCAATAGTGACAGGTATTTTTAGCATACCTTGCTGGGTGCCAGTTGCCGGATTTTTTAGCAGCAGTAGTTTTGCCTTATATCAATTATTTTATCTGCTAAGCGGGTAGTGCTTATGCAACTAAAAATTTTTCAAGGGTTGTGCAGGCTTCTTCACAGGAAATAGTTGGCTGGCCGCTATTTAATAGGTAGTCCGCAAAATACTTAATACAGGTCCAGTTTTTAGGCTCATCAATAAATTGAAAAGCTTGCTCGAATAGAGACTTTATTTTTAATTCACGCTCATCTGCGTTGCTAATAAAGTATTCCAGATAGCGATTTGCCTGTTCAAGGTCTGCATGACCCCCATAATTTTCCAAGGCCATTATATTTATCAGGTGAGGGTTAAATATTTCACCATCACGCAGCGCGACAAACTTTGCCTCGGCTAAAGGTCCCGCCAGTAAATTAATAACATCTGCCTCATATGCCTGTTTTAAGTCCTGCTTTTCTAGCTCGGTGGCAAAATGATTATTTTCAATTTCAGCAACGGGTAAATTTTCAATTAATCTGCCGCCTTCTACTCTGGCAAAAAAAGGAAGTTCTGCCTGGCCATCCTTATTAATAATAATTTGAAAATAAACGGGGGGTAACTTCTGTTGATAGTTTCTAAGGTAAATTGCAGCAACATGACCTGCTTCATGAAAAGCAATATGTTTATGCAATTCTTTAGGGTTAGCTGGTGAGCACTGTACAACGTGATATGTTCTTTGCATGACGACCGCCAAAAAAAAAATGCGGCCATTACAGCCGCACTAGAGGAAGGAGATAGCTCTGATATTCCAGAAGTGGAATGCATTCAAGAGTTGGACATAGTTTATGGGGCTTAGCTGTCTTTGCAAATGTGGCATTTTGACGCGCGACAAATTGTCACCTATATTGGCATAAGAAATGCTATATATAATTGTTTTGCCTAATGAAACTGCACTATAAAAGGCATTTTCAGTGTTCTTTTAATACTATAATAGGCTATATACCTTATTTTTCTAGGGCATTTAGCTTATTTAGTAAAATTTTAGCAAAAAATTCATTTTTCCGGGTTTTATAAAATAGTTTATTTAACTTATTTGTATGCGCACTCTTTGCGCTAGAATAGCTATTTTTACATTCAAAAGCCGAGTGCCATGCAAATTTCTCTGATTATTCCCACTTATAATCGCTGTTCAACTTTAAAAAGGGCACTACACTCCGTATTACAGCAAACTGTAGGTCCAGATGAAATTATTGTCGTTGATGATGGCTCTAGCGATGATACGGCGAATATGCTAAGTAAAGAGTTTCCACAGCTAAACACTATTGCACAAGCTAATAAAGGAGTGAGTGCGGCTAGAAACACAGGAATACAACATGCACAAGGAGAGTGGATTGCCTTTCTGGACTCTGATGATACCTGGCTAACAAAAAAGCTGGCGATGCAAATTGATGCACTGAAAAAAAAACCAGATATTAAGGTTTGCCATACGGAAGAAATATGGATTCGCAATGGCGTTAGAGTGAATGCCATGAATAAACATAAAAAAACAGGCGGCTGGATTTTCAAACACTGTCTGCCCTTATGCGCAATGTCACCCTCTTCTATTATTATTCACCGCTCGGTCTTTGAGGATGTCGGCCTGTTTGATGAAAGCTTTCCTGCCTGTGAGGATTACGACCTCTGGTTACGCATCTCTGCTAAATACCCTGTACTGTTTATCGAACAGCCTTTAATCAACAAATATGGCGGGCATGATGATCAGCTATCGCATAAATACTGGGGCATGGACAGGTTTAGAATACAGGCTCTGGAAAAGATTATAGCGCGGCAGGATTTAAGCGTGGAAAATAAAAATGATGCAACACTTATGCTACTAAAGAAAGCCCGCATATTTAAAAACGGCGCATTAAAACGTGGTAAAACCGAATCGGCACAGTTTTATCAACAGTTGATTGATAAGTATAGCCTGGGTTAGATTTTTCTTGGCAAAAAAACGTAACCCAGAAAATATGTCAGTGAAATGCTGGGTTACGTTATCTGCGCTTCGCTTGATAAGCTAACCCAGCCTACAGTGTTAAGTGCCCTGAATAATTACAAAGAAAAATATAAGCCACATAGGATGTGCTGAGGCACGAAGCGCATCTTTCTTTTTGTAACAGCTACGGTTATTTTACTCGTGCCAGCCATTCCGTATGATCCCCTCTACGGCCATGCACATAATCAAAATATAAAGTTTGTATTTTTTCAGTAATAGGACCGCGTTTACCAGAGCCTATCTGGCGATCATCATATTCACGTATCGGTGTCACTTCGGCTGCTGAACCAGTAAAAAATGCTTCATCTGCAACATAGACTTCATCACGGGTAATACGTTTTTCTTTCACTTCGATGCCTTGCTCATTAGCGATCGTCAGGATGGTCTCACGCGTAATGCCTTCTAATGCGGATGTGGTTTCAGGTGTATATAACACCCCGTTACGCACGATAAACAGATTCTCGCCACTCCCTTCGGCAACATAACCTTCATGGTCTAATAACAAGGCTTCATCATAACCTGCAACTAATGCTTCTTGCAGAGCCAGGATAGAGTTAATGTAATTACCGTTCGCCTTGGCCTTACACATAGTGCTATTAACATGATTGCGTGTATAGGAAGAGGTTCTGACCCGGATACCTTTTTCGCGACTTTCCTCACCTAAATAAGCCCCCCACTCCCAGGCGGCAATCATCACATGTACTTTAAGATTATCGGCACGTAAGCCCATGCCTTCAGAACCATAAAAGCACATGGAGCGAATATAGGCACTATCCAGATTATTAAGACTAATCGCATCAATATGTGCCTGATTGATTTCCTCTTTAGAGAAAGGAATTTTCATATTCAAAATATGCGCTGAACGGTATAAGCGGTCAGTGTGTTCAGCTAACTTGAAAATAGCCGGGCCCTGGTCGGTATGATAGGCTCTTAGGCCCTCAAAGACACCTGCACCGTAATGCAATGTATGAGTCAGGACATGTACTTTCGCATCGCGCCATTCTACCCATTTGCCATCCAGCCAGATTTTGCCGTCTCTATCATCCATTGTCATCATTATTATTATGCCTATTGCGTATTTGTTATTACTTAATCGGTAAGTTTGTGATACCTACTTATTCTGCTGAATATCATAGAAAATAAACACCGATAAAACAATGAATTTTACCCGAAAACTAATCTAAGCTAAAATAGAATTTTCTAATATTATTTTTTTCATCTTTGAATTTTAATGCTTCCCCATGCGACTGAACTTGATAGCCCATTAAAATGAAATAAATTTTTAATTTTGCAAGGTAAACGGTACAGCTTATTCTAGGAGAGCGGGTAACTAGCCCATGCAAACGGTTGAACGGTTGAACGGTTGAGCTGCACGCTGTACTTCCATGCCCTGTATAATGTCCCCCGTATGCAACTTGCAGCATACAGAAAACACCAATAAACCCCGTATTACGCAAGCTGCATACGGGCTACTTGCTACACACTTCTGTGTAGCCTACAATTCCGAGAAATAATAATAATGATTAAATCAATACACATGCTGTTTATCCTATTATCTGTAGGCAGCTTTATCACACGTATCATGCTAGCAGAATTTAAACCGGATATTTTACGTGCCAAGGTACTGAAAATTGCCCCTCATGTGATTGATACTATTTTATTACTTAGTGGTATAAGCCTGGTCTTTCAAGGCAACTGGATGGCGGGTGAATACGGCTGGATTATCACCAAAGTAATTATGTTAATTGCTTATATAGGTTTTGGTGTGATGGCAATGCGCAGTACTGGCATAAAACGCTGGGCTGGATTTGTGCTGGCATTAGCCTGTTTTGGCTATATTTTATCCGTTGCAATTACTAAGCATGGCTTTATTTAAACAATGGCTGATTGCTACTTTTTTGCCGCCTTACCTTGTGAAGCCAAGCCTTTAATTAAGCATTTCAAATTAAAAAAAGAGCTATCCGTCACAGCCTTTACGATTTATCGTAACGCGAATATAACACTCACAGTCACAGGTCTCGGTAAGTCGGCAATGGCAGCAGGTGTGGCATATACCTTGGCATTATTTCCTGCTCTGGGTTTACCTGTCTTACTGAATATAGGTATCGCGGGGCACTGTTCTCATGAACTCGGTTCTATCTTTGCCGTGGAAAAAATTACTGACCAGGAAACGGGGCGTAAACATTACCCTCAATGGGTTATCTCACCCCCCTGCCCTACCCAGTCGCTGATTACGGTTGCACAAGCAGAGCCTAGTTACGCATCCGATGCTATGTATGAAATGGAAGCCTCTGCCTTTTACGAAACAGCGACCCGCTTTAGCTCCAGTGAATTAATTCACTGTATTAAAGTCATTTCTGATAATAAAGACAGCCCCAGCGCACAAATTAAACCCGCTCAAGTGAGTCAGTGGCTAATGAATGCGTTACCGATTATCGAAAAAATAAGTCAGAAATTAGGTGAATTAGCTGGGATAAGTCCGCTTTCGAATATTGATAGCTATGCTGAAATTATTGCGCAATGGCATTTCACCAATAGTGAGAAAATACAGTTAAAGAGCTTATTAAATAAAAGAGCTATTTTAATTAATAACAAATCGTTGGACTTAATGGAGATGCCACAAACTACGGCAAAAGAGTTCTTGAATAGCTTGCGTCAAGAACTTGACGAGCAGGCTTTTGGTGGTTTTTAAGCTCCCTCCCAAGCGTATCAGTGAGGTTTTTATATTTGTTTGGGAGCCAAATCTCTATAGGATGTGCTGAGGCACGAAGCGCATCTTGTGCGATTGATGCCTCAGCACACCCTATGTTTATCAATCAGGCATAGAGAAATTATTTAGCTGAGAAGCTATCGTAACAAGACAGGAAATTTAATTTGCCTTTTTCAGATAATCTGCAACGAGCACAATGCGTACGCCATTGACACGGCCTTCTATATGCTTAGGGTTGTCAGTGAGTGAGATATTCTTGACCACTGTGCCACGCTTGGCGGTAAAACCGGCACCTTTAACCTCTAAATCTTTAATTAATGTCACGGTGTCCCCAGCGGCTAATTTGGTACCGTTATTATCCAGAGTAGGCTCGGTATCTTCTTCATTGTTTGCTAAACTGGCCGATTCTGCCCAGCTGAGGACATCAGGTTCTAAATACAGCATATCCGATAAATCCTGTGCCCAGGATTCAGCTGATAAACATTGCAGCACTCGCCATGCCATGACCTGAACGGCTGGCTCCGGATTCCACATGCTATCATTAAGACAACGCCAATGATTACTCTCCATTGTTTCCGGGCTGGAAATCTGGCTATGGCATGTAGCACACAGCAAAATTGATTTTTCAGCACTGTCCTCACTTTCAGGCGGCAAGTTATAAACGCTCAGGTTTTGCTCAGAGGTGCATAGCTCACATTTTGCATCACTACGCTGTAATAAAGTTTGTTCAGTACTCATAAAAAGGCTCTTATAGAAAAATGTAGGGAGTATTATCGCTTTTTTTTTATAGCCATAGTAAAAATCCTGTAATATTCTATTTATCATACACATTGATCAAGACACCAAAAAATGAAACTGTCTCTTATTGTTGCCATGGCAACAAATCGAACGATTGGCATTAACAATCAAATGCCCTGGCACTTATCTGCTGATCTTAAGAAATTTAAGCAAATTACGATGGGCCAGCCTATTATTATGGGGCGTAAAACGTTTGAATCCATTGGCCGCCCCTTGCCCGGACGACAAAATATTATTATTAGCCGTGACCCACTCTATCAGCAACAGGGCTGTCTTGTTTTTAATGACCTGGACAGTGCATTACAAGACTGTGCAGAGATTGATGAGGTATTTGTGATCGGTGGCGCAACATTATATGCAGCGACTTTGGCGCGGGCTGATAGATTATATATTACTGAAATACAACAGACATTTGAGGGAGATACCTGGTTTCCGGAAATTAAACGGGAGCAGTGGCGAGAAGTTGCACGCGAAGATATTGATAATGATAGCAGTGTCGATTTTAACTATAGTTTTATTGTTTATGAAAGGTAGGGTGGGCTAATATGCTTATGCCTTATTGATAGGCACAAAGTGCACCTTTTAGCATGATGCGCTTCGTGCCTCAGCACATCCTATATAGCCTGAATTCGGGATAAAAAAAATTAGACAATACCTCGTCATTCCCGCAGTTTTTTTAGCGGGAATCCATTGTTTAAGCCTATAGACTGCTTTTTTAAAGACACGCAGGAATGATAAACTGTGAGATACTGCCTTTGCTCCATTAATAATGAAATGTTACACAATAGAGAGGTAAGCTCATGATTCCAGATATAAAACAGGAACAGAAACTATTTGCCAATAGAGTGATAGAAGTCGCCATACGACTGGCATTGGTTTTTTTACTTATTGCCCTGTGCTTCGAGATTATTAAACCTTTTATGATTATAGTCGTATGGGGCATTATTATTGCGGTGGCCATTTATCCACTGTATAACAAATTGGGCCTTGCGCTTGGGGGACGTTTTAAACTGGCTGCTACGCTCTATACCTTATTTGCCCTAAGCCTATTAATTGGCCCATCAATCATGATTGCAAGCTCATTGGTTGATACTTCCGCCCATCTGGCAAAAGGCTTTAGTGAAGGCACTCTGGAGATTCCTCCACCCGCTCAAAGTGTTAGCGAGTGGCCATTAATTGGCGATAAGGTTTATGCTTTCTGGAGTCAAGCTTCGAATAATCTTGAGGCAACATTAAAACAAAATGCGGATCAAATAAAGAAACTCGGCGAAGCTTTTATTGCTGCCATTGCTGGTGTCAGTGTCAGTATTCTACAGTTTATTTTTTCAATTATTATCTCTGGTGTATTTTTAGCGAATACCAAGAGTGCTTATGATGTCACTGTAAAAATTGCCTCTCGCCTAACAGATAAGGAACAGGGATTACAATCTACCAACTTAGCCATTGCAACCATTCGTAGCGTTGCACAAGGCGTACTGGGAGTTGCTGTTATTCAGGCTATTCTGGGTGGTGTGGGGATGTATTTTATGGATGTACCGGGGTGGGGGCTTTGGACAGTACTTATTCTTATTCTTGCTGTAGCACAATTACCGCCACTTTTAGTACTTCTTCCTGCTATCGTTTATGTTGCTTCTGTCGCTGATACAACGCCAGCTATTATATTTGCAATATGGAGTATTATTGTCAGTATGAGTGATGGTCTCCTGAAGCCTTTGTTACTAGGTCGTGGAATGGATACACCGACATTGGTTATACTGCTCGGTGCCATTGGCGGCATGATATGGTTTGGTATTCTAGGCTTATTTGTGGGGGCCATTACACTGGCATTAGGTTATGAGCATTTTATGGCGTGGCTGGATAAGGATATTCAAAAACAATCAGTGGATTGATTAAGGAGTATATACGGCACACCTAGGGGGCCTCAAGTGGGTTACTATAAGCTATCGCTGATCGTTCGGGTGAAATTAACAAATTTTATCACTCCATTGTAAGAAATCCTGTATCTTTACGACTCATTGATAATATTCAAATACGAATAGCGTACAAGGCTATCGTGTCTAATTTTTTGGGGGAACTTACATGAACGATACGGCGATTAGTGAATCAGTACAAAACTATTATGGGCAGGTGCTAAAATCCAGCCAGGATTTGAAAACCAGTGCTTGTTGCACGCTGGATTCGATTCCTATGCATTTGCGGCCTTTGCTTTCTGATTTACACCCTGAAGTCGTGGAGCGCTATTATGGTTGCGGTACGCCTTTACCCCCTGCCCTGGAAGGTGCGACGGTGTTAGATCTTGGCTGTGGTACTGGCCGTGACTGTTATTTATTGTCACGCCTGGTGGGTGAGTCAGGCCATGTTGTTGGTCTTGATATGACCGAAGAGCAGCTTGCTGTCGCTAAAGAACATTGTGACTGGCATGCAGAACGTTATGGTTACGCGAAGTCTAATGTTGAATTCAAGCAAGGTTATATGGAAGACCTGGCGACGGCGGGTATAGCCGATAATTCCATTGATCTTGTGGTATCAAATTGTGTGATTAACTTATCAGCTGACAAGAGACAGGTTCTGTCAGAAATTTTACGGGTACTCAAGCCTGGTGGAGAAATTTATTTTTCTGATGTGTATTCGGATAGACGCATACCGGCAGCACTTAAAATTGAACCGGTGTTATTAGGTGAATGTTTAGGCGGTGCTTTGTATTGGGAAGATTTTCGTCGTATTATGCATGAGCTAGGTTGCTCTGATGTACGTGTCGTTAAAGAAAGCCCGATTGCGCTGGAAGATCCTGAGGTAGAAGCTAAAATTGGTATGGTCAAGTTTCGTTCGGTCACCATCCGAGCCTTTAAAATACCGCTTGAAGATCGCTGTGAAGATTTTGGTCAGCTTGCCACCTATAAGGGCACAATCTCTGAACATCCACATGCTTTCGATTTAGACGATCATCATCATTTTGAAAAAGGCAAACCGTTGCGTGTCTGCGGTAATAGCTATGATATGTTGGCTTGCAGTCGCTATGCAGAACATTTTGACTTTTTAGGTGATAAATCGACCCACTTTGGTTTGTTTGATTGTGCGCCACCTAATACGAGTTTATCGCTTGAATCGGCTGCTGCCTGTTGCTAATAATGATGAGGATTCTATCTGAATCTAAACAATTCCAGAGTAACTTACATGGAGCCGCTAAGCTATGAGTGGTGCAATCGCTATTTTTGTTAAAACGCCCGGGATTTCTCCGGTGAAAACACGCTTAGCTGCGACCTTAGGAAGGGAGAGTGCCGAAGCCTTTCATCTTGCTGCCTCTCGGTCAGTTTCTGCGGTTACTCAGTCATTGAGCCAGTTGGCAGATATTAAAAGTTATTATGCGGTGGCGGAAGAGTCCGCATTAAATCATGGCTATTGGGACGACTTACCGTGTTTATGGCAGGGTGAGGGTGGCTTAGGTGAGCGTATGGCGCATATTTATCAAACGCTATTACGCGAACATGATTTTGTCATACTTGTCGGTGCGGATATTCCGCAAATGACTGTTGCTGAGCTGCTTAACGCAGTGACCTGGCTGCCCCATGACGAACAGGCTCGCCTCGCCTTTGGCCCCAGTGTTGACGGTGGCTTCTGGGCGTTTGGCGGCAACTGTCCTGTTCCGCAAAAGCTATGGACAGGTGTGGTCTACAGTAAAGCCGATACTGGCGCTCAATTTTTCAATAAAATTGAGCAGCTGGGCGATGTTAAGACTTTAACTGCTTTACGCGATGTCGATGAAGTGAGTGACTTGCCTCCTTTGCGCGATGCCTTACTGAATCTAGCTGATCCCTTGCCCGAACAGCATGAGCTTATGCGTTTTCTGGATGTCTTACCGGCACGTTTTTCCTAAATACTAAAAGATAAATCAAGATGCGCGACGTTAAACCTTTACTACTTCATAGTGATTTTCCGCAAATTCACCGTGGGCGCTTAAGCACCTTACAAATGAATCTGGGTTACCTGTGTAATTTGAGTTGTACACACTGTCATGTCAATGCCGGACCTAATCGAACCGAGTTGATGACGCGTGAGACGATGCAGGTTGCATTACAGTTTGCAGAGAAATACAATATCGAATATCTCGATTTAACAGGGGGATCACCGGAAATGAACCCTGATTTTTGCTGGCTAGTACAACAGGCTAGACAGCAAGGTCTGCATGTTATGGATCGCTGTAATCCTACTATTCTGGTTGAGCCTGGCTATGAAGGTACTGCTGAATTTCTGGCGGAACAGCAAGTCGAAGTCATTGCCTCATTGCCCTGCTATATGGAAGATAATGTTGATGCCCAGCGTGGTAAAGGGGTGTTCACGGCATCGATTAAGGCCTTGCAAAAACTTAATGAGCTAGGGTATGGCCAGGTAGACAGCAACTTGATGCTCAACCTGGTCTTTAACCCACAGGGTATGGCTTTACCAGCGCCTCAATTACAACTGGAAGAGTCTTATCGCCACTTTTTAAGGGAGCATTTTGAGCTACAATTTAACCAGCTGTTTACCATTACCAATATGCCGATTCAGCGCTTTGGTGCAGTGTTGCTGGCTAAAGGCCAGTTCGATGATTATATGAATTTATTGAAACAATCCTATCAGCCAGAGAACCTCGAACAAGTGATGTGCAAAAGTCTATTAAGTGTAGACTGGCAAGGCTATGTTTATGACTGCGATTTTAATCAAATGCTGGATATGCCGTTAGCAGGAAAAAGTATGCATCTCAGTCAATTGCTGCAACAAATGTCAGCAGCAATGCCAATTAGTGTTGCCGACCATTGTTATGGTTGTACTGCCGGGCAAGGGTCTAGTTGTACGGGTGTATTAACAGCAGCGTAAGGAATGTGCACGAAATAACTTAGGCAACCTGGGAGCGAGGTTTTCAGCACCGCATGAAGACGGCGAAGCTGAAAAGCCCGCTTCCATTCGAGCGCCCTGTATTCATTTATTCATGGGCGTGATCTTGTTCTTCAGAGTCAGTTATGTCATGAAAGTCACTCAATTCAAACTGGATGGCTTGTTGATTTGGCAGCAAAACCATTTCAGCGGATACTTTCTGTGTAATGTCTCCGTTTTCATCTTTCAAATAAACCTTGGGCAGGTGTAATGTTGTTGTACTAAAAGAGAAAATAGCGGGTAAGGTGTATTCTGGAAAACCCAGTGCCTGCCAGTTTTTTAAAGCCTGTTTTTGCTCTTCATTAAGTTTAGATAGAGGGCTGAAATCAGGCGGCATATTCATAAATGTTACTCCCCGTGCAACCGCTTTATCTCCACTTGTGACGGCATCAGCGTAATTGTCGAAATCAACACCTAGCGGTGCATTATTACGCGCCTCTCCGGTATTCTCAGAGGAGTGGCAAGCTAGGCAGTTGCTGGCAAAAACCTGGGCACGAATACCCTCTTCTCCTTCGTATACTGGCTCTATTGCTAAAGCATTATTTATGACAAAGCTGGACGCGATAATAGTTAATAAGCTAATTTTATTCATCTCAAATTCCTATTTAATTAATAAATTAACATACTGCTGTGTGTATAAAAGCACTTGAATCACTATCGTTTGTATTCTGTAATTATTCGGCTTTCCACTCTTTTTGTATGCCTAAGTCTATATATATCCGAACTGTGAGCTCAAAACGGATTGTCGCTACTTTTCAATATATTGCGAGTTTTTTGAATAAGTACACTATTAACAGATTCTTATCTATGTCGTATAACCAACACATTCCTTACAAGTATTTTTCAGTTTAATTTCGGCATCTTTCAGTATGACCATAAAAGTAGTTTACACTTCGATAATCTATATGAATCAAGAATATAAACGTAGCCCGTATGGAGCTTGCGGAATACGGGACATTTGAGGCGCTGGTTTTCCCGTATTACGCCAGCTTCATACGGGCTACGCTTGTTAAATAAAAAAAGTGTCAACCGAGAAATGAAGGATGCCGTTATTCTGCTATGAAAAGCAAGGTGCTGAAACATAATCTTGTTAAATTAGAGAAGTAGGAGTATAAGATTTACTGAAAGTCGTTAATATCATTAGGGGGTAATGAAAATTATGGTTGCATATAGAATGCCGGGACCTTTAGGTTTTTTCGATGAGCCAATTCAGTTTGGTTCTGCCCAAAATGGATTTGTTCCTGGTCCCTTAGGGATCAAAGAAATCAAGTTAAACTACTACGTCAGAAATTTACTAACACCGAAGCCGGTTAAAATCATAAATGTCAGGCTCGCTGCTGCTGGGATATCTATAGATGGCTCTAATGACTTTAAAGGCAAAGTAAAGATTAATTTATCTGAAGCAAAAAATAGTTCAAGATACTTGTTCCAGTTAATTAACAGCCTTCAAAAATCATCTTCTACTATTACAATTCAAGCAATTACAAATGAAGAATCAACATGGCATAAAAGCGGTCAAAGATCACGATCACATACGGAAGCTTTAGACAATAAGAGGAGAAGCGATGCAAGAAGCAGTGCAACAAATTCGATTATTTATATGAATGAAAACAGAGTCAATCAAACCCATAGATCATATAACAGTGGCACACTAATCCATGAGTTAGTACACGCTCATGATTTAGCCTATGGTAAATATAACAGTAATTATACTATCCGTGAAAAAAGAGCCGTTTTTTTTCAAAATATATGGAGAGACACACACTCAAAAACATTGCGTACTGACTATCATGAACGCTTTGAGACAAATGAGTATCAAAATGCAAAACAAGCAGGTAAGTTAAATAAATTTGTTAATTATTACTTCACGCACAATGATATTCCCCAATAATACGGTCAAGTAGAATACAACAAATATTCGGCATCCTTCATTTTTCGGTTGACACTTTTTTATTTAACAAGCGTAGCCCGTATGAAGCTTGCGTAATACGGGAAAACCAGCGCCTCGAATGTCCCGTATTCCACAAGCTCCATACGGGCTACGTTTATATTCTTGATTCATATAGATTATCGAAGTGCAAACTACTTTTATGGCCATATGAAAGATGCCAAATATTCTAATCATTTCCATTCAAGGTACGCCGCCCGCATCAGGGGCAATGTCGACTTTCCGACCGGAGGTTGCTTCTCTTCATAAGTAGAGCAGTCGCCTTGGTGTTAATCGTCAATCCATAATTAAAGTATGGCTTACCGAGAGATTAGAGAAAACGGCTTCACACAAATCGCTCAACTTGGCCGGGGCGAAAAATTCCCTGGCAAGCTTATTCAACCGTTATTCCGGTAACTTTTGGCTGACCGCAATGGGTCAACAGCCATTGCCTGTCAAAAGTTAGGGCGGATGTTTGTTGGGTGTGAGATGGGGAAAGGGGAGCTTAAGGGAGCGGTTGATAAGATTGATACCATACCTTAGAAATAATAAGTGTTACTGACCAGGTGTACTATTGGCCTGGTCAGTAACAATTAATTCCTCATCTCTAGCCTGTGATAGTGCTGAAGCAACCAATCCTGTAGGAACAGCTATCACTCCGAGGCCAATAATCAATATAAAAAAAGTAAAGACCTGGCCGCCTGCAGTAATCGGATAAAGGTCACCATAACCAACAGTGGTTAAAGTGGCCAATGCCCACCAAAGGCTATGAAAGATAGATTTAAACTGCTCAGGCTGTACCGCATTTTCAAAGTAATAAATTCCCACTGCTGATAAATAAAGCAGCATTATGGCAACACAGCTAAATAATACCATTTCTTCTTTTGCTATGATCAACGCACGATGAAAGCGATTAATCGCCTGGCTATACCTTAGTAGTTTAAGAATCCTAAAAAGCCGTAATAATCTAAATATCCGAATAGACCTTAAGTCTAGTCCTGTTGATAAATAAAAGGGCAGTATGGCTAATAGATCAATCAAACCAAAGAAGCTAAAAACATATTTAAACTTTTTATCAGCGACAACCAGTCTTAATAGATATTCAATAGTAAAAAGCACAACAAGAATAATTTCAGTAACTGCAAGTACCTGTCTAACTTGCTGGCTTAATCCCGGTAGTGTTTCAAGAGAAAAAGAAATCAACGACAGAACAATCATTGATTGAATAAAGAAAGCGAAGTAACGCCCCGCCTTTGTACCAACATCCTCCAGCATATCCTTTAGCCAGTCCATAATAACTCCCCATCAAAAAAAAGCACTCCTACCTGTGCGGCTTTTTTTGCATTTTTTTTGTAAAGTGTAGAAAAAGAAATATGTTTAGCGACAATTATTGTCGTTAATGCCTTGAGTTTGTTTGGCTGTATTGGTGAAAGTGGGTTATTTTCGGGATGTTCTTTATTTCAGAAATTGAAACAAAATGAAAGGAATTGAAACTAAGTTACCGCAAATCAACCGCAAATTCATTATTAAATAATTTTAAATCCCTTTAAAATCAATATGTTAGGTGGTGGAGACGGGGGGAATCGAACCCCCGTCCGCAAGCACTCCGCCTTTGGATCTACATGTTTATTCTGCACTTTGATTTAACTAAAAGCTACCCGTCGGACCAAGATACTTTTAGCGATTTCGATTGGATTT
>WTCN01000124.1 GCA_013138555.1 Methyloprofundus sp.
TCCATTCATAGGGTTAAAACCTTCGCCTTTTAGGCGAACAGATTTATCTCTCATAGTCATCATGAGAAAAGAGATGTGTAGGATGGGCAAAGGGCTTTTTCGTGCCCATTTTTTACGGTATTAGTGATGGGCACGGGATAAAGCTCCTTTGCCCATCCTACAGCTGCTTAAGTTGTTTAGTTCATGTATGTTCTTAATAGCGGCTAATGATTTACCTGTCTACTCGTTGTTTTCAAACAGTAGCTGCTGAATTTCATCAATAGGCAAGGGGTGGCTAAATAAGTAGCCCTGATACATATCGCATTGTTGCTTATTTAAAAACATAAGCTGAGATTCTGTTTCTACTCCTTCGGCAACGACCTGTAAATTGAGGCTTTTCGCCAGGGCTATAATGGCAGTACAAATGGCCGAATCTTCTGTTCTAGTGGCGCAGTGCTCAATAAAAGATTTATCAATTTTCAGGGTATCAATGGGAAATTGTTTCAGATAGCTCATTGAAGAGTATCCTATACCAAAATCATCAATGGCCAGTTTGACCCCCAGTTTCTTGATTTTATGCATTGCGATAATACATTCTTCAGTATTATTTGCGAGCACCGTTTCGGTAATTTCAAGTTCCAGATAACGGCTTTCTATGTTGTATTGCTGTAATAATGCTTTAATTTTCTGGTCAATATTATGCAGCAAAAAATCGCGCCCCGATAGATTGACTGCAATATAAAAGTGACAAAGTTTTTGGGCTTTCCATTGCGCTATTTGATGACAGACTTGTTCGAGTACCCATTGACTCACTTCGGTTATTAACGAGGATTCTTCTAAAATAGGAATAAAGATTTCGGGTGAAATCAAGCCTTCGTCAGGGTGATTCCAGCGCAGTAAAGCTTCCATGCTCTGGATGCCGTTATTCTGGCAATTTACTTTAGGCTGATAAGCGATAAAAAACTGTTCTTTCTCCAGAGCGGAACGTAATTCTGCTTCATAATAGAATTTTTTATTTTCCTTTTCCTGCATTTCAGGCATAAAAAAACAAAATGTATTTTTACCCTCGTCTTTTGCTGCATACAGCGCCATATCGGCTTGCTGCACTAATTGTGCGGGTTGATGCTTGCCATTTGTTCCTATTGCAATACCAATGCTAGCTTGAACCGTGAGATCCCGGCCTTCATACGGATAGGGTTTACGCATAGCGCTCAGAATGTCTTCCGCCTTCTGGCTAATAGTGCTTTGCTTGCTCATGTTGGGGAAACAGATAATAAACTCATCGCCTCCCCAGCGACAGATTATATCTCCATTTCTGGTATAGCTTTTTAAGCGCTGTGCAATCGCCTGTAGGAGGGTGTCACCTGCTTCATGGCCCAGGTTGTCATTAATGCGTTTAAATTGGTCAAGGTCAAGAAACATTAAAATAACGCTTGTTTCATGGCGTGCAGAAAAATCTATTTCCTGCTGTAGTTTGTCAACAAAAAAACCACGATTGTATAAGCCTGTCAGCGAGTCATGATAAGCCATTCTGGTTATTTTTTGTTGCTGTTTAATTTGCTGACTTATATCTCTGATATGTAAATTAAACTCTGTTACCGCTTGGTTTTTCAAAGTCACTTCGGTAATCGCGACTTCGGCAGTAAACTCAACCTCATGCATTCTTTTCAGGGTCATTATATTATGTCGCCCAATTGATAAACTAGTATCAATCGAAAAATACTTGTCTAGATTTTTTTGAAAATCCTGCTGCTTTTCAATAGGGATAAAATATTCGATAAAATTTCTGTTAATAATACGTTGCCGGCTATAGCCAAAGCATTTTTCTGCGGCATGATTAAACTCATGTACTATACCGCGTTTATCTATGGTAATAATACAGTCTAATGATGTCGCTAATATAGCCCCCCGCCTTGACTCACTCGTTTTGAATGAGTTGATAGCATCCTCTCGATACTTGATTTCATCATTAACCCGGGCTAATACCTGATTGTACTGTTTGGCAATTTGGCCTGCTTCGGTAAAGGGCTCGACCGATACTTGTTTGGAGAAGTCACCATTGCGCCAGTGATTTTCCATTTCATTAAAAAGTGCCAGTGTGACTGTTTTTGCATGATGTTCTGATACGTTCAGGCCGATGTGTTCATCTTCCAGACTCACGCGCAGGGGATAGTAATGATTGAGTAATTTGAAGCAAATATAGCTAACACAAAACGAATACACTCCAATCGCTGTGACACCGAGTAATTGTATGCTCAGTTGTTGCTGAAAATTTAAAGCAGTCCCCCAGCTTTGGATATCAGACAGGAAAACAAAAGCGATGGAACCCCAGATACCACAAAAAAGATGCACAGGTATAACACCAATCGCATCATCGATTTGATAGTTTTCTAAGAGCTTTTCTCCCGCGACAATAATGATGCCGGCAATAATGGCAATAGCAACAGTTGCCAGAGGTTGCATTATATAGCAACTGGCAGTAATGGCGACGAGTCCCCCTAATATACCATTCATGCCTGATAAGACATTTATCGTACGGCTCAGCTTATATTGAACTATGAGCGCACTTAAGCCGCCAAAAGCAGCGGCTAAACAAGTATTAACAAGGATCAATCGAATATTATTATTGGCCTCCAGAGTACTGCCTGCATTAAAACCAAACCAGCCAAACCAGAGCAATAATACCCCTAGAACAGAAATAGTCAGGTTACTTCCCTGTATCTTATCGCCATCAGGATTGAATCGCCCCGTTCGTGGGCCGATAATGATAATTGCTGCCAAAGCCACCCAGCCTCCTACCGAGTGCACCACAGTGGCTCCGGCAAAATCAATAAAGCCAGCACTGCCTAGCCAGCCTGTTAAGCTGCCTTGCAATACACCTGCCCATGCCCAGTGCCCAATCACCGGATAAACCAAGACAGAGGTGATCGCAGATACCAGCATATAGCCTATAAAACTCATACGCTCGGCGACGGCACCGGAGACTATGGTGATCGCAGTGCCACAAAACATCATCTGGAAAATAAAAAAAGCCAGTGTTTTAGGGCTAGGGTCTCCACTTAAAAAAAAGCCACTCGTGCCAAATAAACCATTGCTTGAGCTGCCAAACATAATGCCATAACCGAGCGCAAAAAAAATGACACTGGACAGGCATAAATCCATTAGGTTTTTGATGGCAACATTAATGCTGTTTTTACTTCTAACCAGTCCTGTTTCCAGGCAGGTAAAGCCTGCCTGCATCAATAGTACAAAGGCAGCAGCGGTAATGATCCAGATAATATCTAACATAGCTACTCTAGTTAGGTTAGTCGGGGGCTGATTTCATGCAATATCATTTACTTTTCCATGAAGTGTATGCAGGGCTTGAAGAGCCAGCTGTTATTATTTTAGTATAGCAGCCTCTAAATAACCGGTAACACAGATTTAGCAATCTGCATTTTACACAGACCAGAGCGTAGGCTAAAGCCTACGCTCCAGCGGCGTTTTTTTGCAATGATACAAAACGGTTCTGGATAAGAATGTCTTGCTGATCTAGTTGACCCCCGCGAGGGTTTGCCGCCTGTGTTGCTTTGCCTATTGCCAGGCATAGGGTAACAATATGGTCCTCAGGTAAATTGATTAATTGTCCTACTTTTGCAAAATCAAAACCATCCATAGGGCAGGAGTCATAGCCCATCGCTTTTGCGGCTAACATAAGAGTTTGTGCGGCAATACCGCAGGAACGCATGGCTTCATCTCTTTGTACCTGATCTTTATCGCGATAATATTGATCAATGGCGGGCAAGATAAAATCCTGTACAGCCTGATCGGCGTTTGCCCAATAGCGTTGGGGCTGTTTTTCCCATGACTTTAAGTCAGCGCACATAACGATAAATAATGATGCATCGGTAACTTGCATCTGATCCCAGGCTGCAGCTCTGATTTGCTGTCTTAATTCTGGCTCGGTCACATTGACAAAGCGCCAGTTTTGTATATTAAATGCTGTGGGTGAAAGCATTGCTAATGAGAATAACTCATTGATTTGTGCATCGCTGAAGCGGTGATTTGCATCATAATGTTTGACCGCTCTGCGTGCTTGTATTGCTGCTATCGTTTGCATTGATTTTTTCCTGTATTGTGTTTTATTTATGTAGGGTGGGCAACGCTTTTTTGCCCACCATTTATTATTGGTTATATGATTCTCAAAACGCAGAGCATTCCCATATGAATTTCCATGCAGGGCATCACTGCCATTAAGTTAAGCCTATTTTACAATGTAGGATGGGCAAAGGAGCTTTATCCCGTGCCCATCATAACGATGTGATGGGCACGCTACGCTTTTCCCATCCTACATTTTGAACTGTGTTGGTTCTTAACTTAATGGCAGTGATGCAGGGCATGGGGACGAGAGGAAAATGTTTTTTTAAATATTCCCTTATATCATCACTCCAACTCATCTAGCGTAAAGATTTTATATATCTCATAAGCGGGCTGCTGATAGGGGTGTGCTTGCAACAGCGCTTTTACAACCTGCTTTATTAATCTGTCATCACAGACCATTTCTACTTTATATTCAGATACTTCGGTGAGTTTATGTCTTGCGCCTAAAAAAGGCTGGCTATCTTGTAAAGGTGTAAATTGTCCTGTGCCTAAAACCTGCCAGGAACAACAGTCATACGGGCCTATTTTTCCCGCCCCTTGTTTAAATAAAGCGTCTTTTACCTGTTCAACATGGCTTTCAGGTACAAAAAAACAAAGCTTATACATGCCTTAAGTGCTGCTGTAAAAATTCAGGAATACGCTGTTCCAGCCAGTATTTCGGCTGCAAAGGGTTATTGCCGGAAACAAATCCGACGTGTCCGCCTGCCGCTGTTATTTCTAAAGAAACAGAGGAGGATAGCTCGGTTAATTCCGGCAGCACTTCGGGGGTCATAAAAGGGTCATCCTGAGCTTGAATGATTAAGGTAGGAATCGTAATCGCCTGCAAAAACTGCCGCGAACTGGAGCGTTGATAATAGTCATCTACATTGGCAAAATCATACAGTTTTGCAACGACACGGTCATCATATTGCCAAAAGGAGGTAATATCGTCTAGATTACCGATCTGCCTGAGTATATCGGCTTCCTCGCTTTTCCCTAAAGACTCCAGATGTTGCTGCTTTAGATGTACATATTCCTTTAATTCACGCAGTAAACTGGCGCGATACAGTTTAGAAAATCCATTGTCCAGTTTATCAGCGCAGGTGCTTAAAACCAAAGGTACGGAGACAGCCGTGGCAGCGAAAAGATCAATCTTAGAGCCTTGTTCGCCGAGCCATTTTAAGAGGACATTTCCGCCTATGGAAAAACCAACAGCGGCCATTGCTGTTTCTGGCTCTCTTTCGCGCAGGGTACGATAGAGAAAATCAATATCTCCGGTTTCCCCTGAGTGATAACAGCGTGAAGAGCGGTTATATTCACCACTACAGCCTCTAAAGTTAAGTGCGGCACTGCGCAGGCCTTGTGCCAATAAGGCTTGTTGTAAGCCTTTAATATATTTTGATTGTGAGCTGCCTGTCAGGCCGTGCAGCAATAGGATAAGTGGCTGTTGCCCTGTGCCACAAAAGTCTATATCAATAAAATCATTATCATCTGTTACTAAACGTTCACGCTTTAAGTCGGGGGAGGGAGGTTTACGCAGTAAAGCAGGATATAAGGTCTGGAGATGGGGGTTATTTAACCACCATGCGGCTTTGAATCTGGACTTGATTAGCATTGGCTGGTTTTAGGTATAGACAGAGGGGGCTGCCATTAAGTTAGAACGACAGGTATAGGGTGTGCTGGGCAATCGTGCCTCGGCACACCCTATATTATATACTCAGCGCCTGATGCAATTTGTATCTATAAATAAAGGAGTGCAAGCTTTGCTTGCAAGTCAGGCAAAGCCTGACCTCCAGTCGTTCCGTTTAAAATTGATAACCAACATTTATATCTGGAGCATAAAATTTACGATACTAAATATTTAAATTATATTCTGATTGCTATGTGAAATATCTAGGTACAGTACTCAGGACTAATGAGCGATACCAATAACAAAGGCAGTCATCGCCAAAAATAAAACTAATTTATCACCGACAACCCTATCAATAACATAGGTGGCATAAATAATAGTGAGTATATAAATTAATTCTGTCATATTTGTTCCTCGTAAATAATTTCAAAAAAACTTTGAAGTAGCTTGTAATAGGTTTCCTGGCGTGACTGACAGTGCTCTGCGGCACCTTATTTAACACAGGCTCATGGTAGCATAAGTAGAAAACCAGAGTGATATATTTTCTTAAGTATTTGACTGATGGTTGATTTGTGACCTATCATCATGAGAACTCGGCTTTGGTCCGGGTTTATAAATCAATAGCTTCGGCATAAAAAGAGTTGGGGGTAAATGGGGGGTAAGTCCTGTTTACTAACTAAGCAACCATTACATGCAGGCTGTGTCCTATGTTTAGAATACTGATGCCTGTATCTTTAGAGGTATGACATGAAAGAGCAAACTATTTTAACTGCAATAAACGATCAGTATAACAATTGTGCTATTCATCCCGTGATAGCGCAAAATAACCTTATTAATAGAGTTGATGTATTTGGCTTAATTAAGCACAAAATACACCTATTATTAGCTGTTTTATTCTTGGCTTTGGCCTTGCCAGGCCCTGCAAATGCCCATCGAGGTGCAAAAGGTGAGGTGGATACCTGTCGAATTTCGGTGGGTAAAGAAGTGATACACTTTTCAGCCTACACGCCAACTCTTTCAGGTGGCAGAAGCTTTTGCCATATTATCCCGGAAATAGGCTTAACAGACTTAGTGATTGATTATGAAGGAAAAAAACTGCGTCATACAACGGTTGAATTTGAGGTAACCAAAGAGCCAGAAGGAAGCCGGGTTTATTACCATAAGCCTGAGAAAATCAAAAAAGGCTCGATTGATGCTAAAGTTGATTTTACCCCGTATGGTGCGGGTGATTATTTACTGCACGTTACCGTTATCAATGAAGGGGAAACGATTGATTCTCACTTACCCTTTTCAGTGGGCATAGAGCCAGCAGAAAGCATGATTCCTACAAAGATCCTTATTCCATTGATTATCATTATGATTATTTTTGTAGGGATGTTTGTTATGTCTAAGTCTAAAAAAGAGCCGCCAACAACAGAGGCGTAGCACCACTTAACATTTAATTTTCTGGATGTAGGGGCAATCCCTTGTGCTTGCCCCTACCGTTATTCCTGTTATTTCGTACTGATTAATCTTGAGAAATATAGGCTAAAATTTCAACCACCTGTTGTGGCGTTTCTGTTACCGCTAGTGCTGCTGCATCCACTTCTTTTAAGGGGTGTGTTAGTTCAGGCGCGTGCATAACAATAACAGGAATACCTAGACCATAAGCGGTTCCTGCATCAAATGCTGCATTCCATTGGCGGTATTTATCACCAAATCTGACCACGACAATATCAGCGCGGCTTATATAGCTTTGGGTGCGCAAGGCGTTTATTTTTGCTGCTTTATGGTCTTTCCAGAAATCACTTTCTTCGCTTCCTAGTATTTCTGCGCCAACATTATCACTGCTATCATGGTCAGTGATAGGCCCTAGAACATCGATATTTAAACCTTTTTCCTCAATTCCCTGTTTGATTTGTTCGCGCCAGTCGCTATGAATTTCGCCAGATAAATAAATTGTGTAAGACATAATAATTCCTTTGATTGAATAAGTATTTACTTAGGCTTATTATAAAGCGAGAGAGTGAAAAGAATTTACTTTCTTTAAAGAGTTGATGCTTTATCTGAATATATTAGGAGTTATTTATGCAGGAACAAAATTCGAACACACCTGGAAAACCTATTTACTGGGTCATAGCTATCGTTGTTATTCTACTGCTGGCTGGTGTGATAGGGTTTCTGGCAGGAGACAGGGAAGGCGACCTATCAAGCGGGGAAAACTTAAAGAAGCAAGCTTTAGTGATTCCTGAGGTAAAAACAGAGCCACTGGATACTGCTGAGCAGAAAAGTGATGACCTGACTGAACAGTTGCCTCAAGATAATCCAGATAACTGGGAATTTGAGACAGGGAGTGAGCCCTTAACCGAACTGAAAGGGAGTGATGCGGAATATACTCAGGATTTACTGGCTGTTTCAGCACAATTGAAACTAGGCTTGTTTAAAAATGAGCAGATCAGAAAAACAATGTTTTCTATCAATGATATGGCTCAAGGTTTACGTCCACCACTGAAGCGATTACGTGAAATATCCTTTAGCCAGCCATTCTCGGTGACTGAGGAAGAGGGCAAGATGTATATATCTGCGCAGGCATATCATCGGTATGACGCGTTAGCTCAGGCAATCAACTCAATTGATAAACAAGGGGCTGTTGCCTTGTATAAAAAATATTTGCCGCTTTTTCAAGGCATCTTTGCCGAGTTTTCCTACCCGGATAATTATCAGGTACTGGACAGTATTAAAGCAGTAACGGGAAAAGTTTTACAGGCACCCGTGATGACAGGAAACATAGAAGTGATTCGCCCATCGGTGCGTTATAAATTTGCAGACCCTGAATTAGAAAAATTAAGTGCGCTAGATAAACAGATGTTACGTATGGGACCTGATAATACCCGTTTGATTCAAAATAAATTGCGTGAATTGATTCAGGCGTTGATTGCAAGTGAGTAAATTAAAATAGTGTATGGCTACCCATTTAAAGCGGGATAGATGATATTTAACCACGTAGATTGGGCTAGCTTGTCAAGCGTCAGCGCGACAAGATAACCCAACATTTTACGCCACCCCGATAACGATAACTACTGGTATGTAAATCGGTGCTTATGTGGGCTTATTTTTTGAATTGTTGGGCTGCCAAAAAGACGGCAGCCCAACCTACGACGTTTTTATCCTACTCCCCCGCAATCGCCATCTCTTCAATCAAGATAGACCCCGAACGAATATTGCCTCGGTAATCAATATCATTACCCACCGCCAGAATATGCTGGAACATGTCCTTTAAGTTACCCGCGATGGTAATTTCCTGTACCGGATATTGAATTACGCCTTGTTCAACCCAGAAGCCTGATGCACCGCGTGAATAATCACCCGTTACCGGATTGACACCTTGTCCCATTAATTCAGTGACCAGTAGGCCGGTATCCATTTTCTGGAGTAATTGCTCAAGATTTTTGTCGCCCGCTGTGATGCATAGATTATGTACACCGCCAGCATGTCCCGTTGTTTGCATACCGAGCTTACGCGCGGAATAGCTACTCAGTAGATAGGTATTGAGTATGCCGTCGGTAACAATTTTATTGGCTTGAGTTGCCACGCCTTCAGAGTCATAAAGAGCACTGCCTAGTGCGCCTAATAAGTGAGGTTGCTCATAGAGATTGATAAAATCAGGAAAAACCTTGCTATCCAGGCTATCTAGCAGGAAAGATGACTTACGATATAAGCTGCCCCCGCTGATAGCGCCAAGAAAAGAGCCGATAAGACCGCTGGCAATTTCGGCAGAATATAAAACCGGACATTTGCGGGTGCTTAAACTTTTAGCACCTAGGCGCTGTACGGTTCTTTGTGCTGCTTTTTGACCTATAAACTCAACACTGTCCAGGTTTTTCTGATCGCGGGCGACGCTGTACCAGTAATCACGTTGCATATCGCCATTGCGTTCGCCTAATACGGAGCAGCTGATTGAATGGCGTGTGGAGGCGTAGCCGTGTAAAAAATCCAGACTATTGCCATACACACGAATGCCTGAGTAACTATCAACCGATGCGCCTTCCGAGTTATTAATATCTGGGTGATATTGACGTGCCGTGTCTTCACAGTTTAGGGCAAGGTCAATTGCATCATCAGCATGAATGTTCCAGGGGTGATATAACTGCAGATCTTTAAATTCTGTGGCAAATCTGGCTGGGTCGGGCAGTCCGGCATAGCTGTCTTCGCTGGCATAGCGTGCGATACTACAGGCAGCTGTGACTGTTTCTTTGATGGATTTAGCAGATAAATCGGTGCTACTTGCCGAGCCTTTTTTCTGCCCAAAATAGACGCTAACGCCTAAGCCTTGAGAGCAGTGATGCTCTATGGTTTCAACCTCTCCGAGACGGACATTGACAGATAAGCCATTATCGACACTGAGACCTGCATCTGCACTGCTGGCACCTTGATTTTTTGCTTCGTGTAATAGATCGTGAATAATCGTTTTTAAACGATTGATTTCTTGTTCAGTTTGCATAATATTTGTTTGAACATGTTAGTGGGGGCGCTTTTAGCTGCGGTCTGTTTAATTCGCGGCTAAAGCCCCTCCTACAGGTTATACGTTAGTTCCACCCACGGTTAATGAGTCGATTTTTAAGGTAGGCTGGCCAACACCTACGGGAACACTTTGGCCTTCTTTGCCACAGGTGCCAACACCACTGTCCAGTGCCAGGTCATTACCGACCATGCTGACGCGGGTAAGTACATCGGGCCCATTGCCAATTAAGGTGGCTCCTTTAACGGGTTGGGTGATTTTGCCATTTTCAATAAGGTAGGCTTCACTGGCTGAGAAAACAAATTTTCCGGAGGTGATATCGACTTGTCCACCGCCAAAATTTTTCGCATATAAACCGTTTTGGACGGATGCTATGATTTCATCCGGGTCACTTTTACCGGGTAGCATATAGGTATTGGTCATGCGTGGCATCGGGGTGCATGCATAAGATTCACGGCGACCATTGCCCGTAGACTGAGTGCCCATCAGGCGTGCATTAAGTTTATCCTGCATATAGCCTGTTAAAATGCCGTCTTCGATTAAAGTCGTACATTGTGTCGCGCTGCCCTCATCATCAACGGATAAAGAGCCGCGACGATCTGCTAAAGTACCATCATCAACGACAGTACATAAAGAGGAGGCGACTCGTTCACCCATACGACCGCTAAATGCGGATGTGCCTTTACGGTTAAAATCACCTTCAAGACCGTGACCAATGGCTTCATGTAATAAAATACCCGGCCAGCCAGAACCTAATACTACCGTCATGCTACCTGCGGGTGCGGGGGCTGCTTCTAAATTGACCAGTGCCTGTCTGACAGCTTCCTGAGCGTAGGAAAGGCCTCTGTCCTGGTCGAGGAAATAGTGATAGTCAGCACGCGCGCCTCCACCCATGCTCCCTTGCTCACGGTGGCCATTTTCTTCAACAATCACGCTCACATTGAGGCGTACTAAAGGGCGGACATCACCGACTAAAGAACTTCCCTGATTGGCTATCAGGATATGTTCCTGTACGCCAACCAGGCTAATAATAACTTGTTCTATACGCGAATCTAATTGCCGGGTCTGGCTGTCAAGTTGACGTAAGAAATCAACTTTTTCCTGATCAGTAATGGAGTTAAGTGGGTTAACTGGCCTATAAAGCGGTGAGTAGCTAGGTTTAGAGGGCAGGGCGATGCTGACATTCTGGCCTTGGCGAGCAATGGCTTTAACATTTTTTGTTGCAGTTAAGAGCTCGGCTATTTCAATTTTATCGCTATAGGCTAAACCTGTTTTCTCGCCTGATAAGGCGCGTACACCTGCACCTTGTTCGATATTATGGCTACCTTCTTTGATGATGCCATCTTCCAGTATCCATGATTCAGAGTGGCTGGACTGGAAATAAATATCACCATCATCGACTGTGCCGCTGATAAGTTGATCCATCACGCGATGAATGTCGCTTTCCTGTATGCCGGCAGGTACTAAAATTGCTTGTTTTGCTAACTGTAATAGATTATCCATTTTAGCCACAACTAATTTGACGGTGTTGAAGAACAGGGAAAGACTCACGGGTTTTGTGCAACTGCGTTAGATCGATATCTGCAGTCACAAACCCTGCATTGGTTTTTTTACAGTCCAGAACAGAGCCCCAGGGATCAATAATCATGCTATGACCATAGGTTTGTCTACCATTAACATGAAATCCACCTTGATTAGGGGCGATAACATAGCATAAATTTTCGACGGCACGTGCGCGCAGTAACAGCTCCCAGTGTGCAGCACCAGTTTTTTCGGTAAAGGCTGATGGCAGAATAAGGACTTCCATGCCTTGCTCCTGTAGAGTACGAAATAACTCAGGAAAGCGTAGGTCATAGCAAATGGCGATGCCTAGTTTACCAAAAGGACTATCAATGACTAAGGGCACTGTGCCTTTGGCAATGGTATCGGATTCACGATAAACCTCTTCAGTCTCAGGAACATGGACATCGAATAAATGGATTTTATCATAGCGGGCAACACGTTCCCCCTGATCATTATAGACAAGACAAGCTGCCAGCACTTTATCTTTATCATTAGTATCTGCGATAGGCATGGTGCCTGCAATAATCCAAACAGCATATTTTTTGGCCGTATTTTCCAGAAAGTCCTGAATGGGGCCAGAGCCTTCTTGCTCTTTGTGGTTTATTTTGTCAAATTCTGTTTGTCCCATTAACGCGAAATTTTCCGGTAGGGCGACTAACTTTGCACCTGCTTTGACCGCTTCGGCAATTAAACGCTCGGCTTCGATTAAATTAGAACTGACATTTGGGCTAGATGCCATTTGAATGGCGGCACATTTACTCATATTATTACTTGGATTTTTATTGACTTGTTGCAGGCATTTGTCTGCTATGTTTTTTATTTTTCTGTTAAGGCGGGACTAAATTGTCGCTTGACGGTCACTTCGTCCCATGTGCCTTTTATTTTATAGAGTAAGCTTAATATTAAGCCTCCTGCATGTTGATCACCAACCAGAGTTTTGGTGAAGGTATTGGCTGCATTGCCGATAATTGTACCAGCAATAGGAAATTTAGGCAGGACTGTTACCAGTAAATTGACTTCTCTGGTTGCTAGGTGCGTGCTGCCGGCCAGGTTTATTTTTGCTGGCATTGCATTAATATAGAAGTTTTCTGTACTCACTAGGCCTTGCCGGATGGAAATATCGGCTGTGATTTCAGAAAAACTTAAACCCTCTGCTGTAATATCAGAAAAATCAAAGCGTAGACGTTTAAATAACTTCTGGGTATCCAGAGCACCTAATATGCGTCCTAAGCCTGGTTCTACACCTAGAATACGACCTTGCGTAAGGTATGCATGAACTGTGCCGTTGAGTGTTTGCCTGGAAAGGTCCATCACTGTGCCTGGCCAGTTAAGTGAGAACTGTAGTTCTGCGTTAGAGTCAATAATGTTTTCAGACAGTTTAAGTTGCTGTAGTAGGTGGCCAAAATTCAGGCTTAAAAAATTGCCTTCAATGGATGTTTTTTGGCCGGATTTTGTCTGTTGCCAGTGCCCTGTTAAATTTAGCTCATCAGCCGCTGCAGAGCTGATCGCTAGCTGTTTAATCAGCAGTCCATCGGCTGAGGGTTCTGTGAGTAGGTTTAATTCACCTAAATTATGGTTTTTCCAGTACACAGCCTGACTTTTGAGCGTCATGCCGGGAAAATCATGGGGGGAAAAAGAGGTTTTTCTGCTCTTTAAGTCTATCTTTCCTAAAGCTGATAAATTTAACTCTTCAAACAATAAACTGATGTTTGAATTTTTATTAAAGTCAATCGGTATAAAAACGCTACCACTAGCCAGAGGGGAGTGAATCAGCCCCTGCCAGTGAGGCAGAATCTTTTTTAGTTTGATATCTAAACTATTTTCAGGTGTTAAAAGGTTCTTATAATCAATATTTAAACTATTGATCCCTGAGTTGTTCATGCTTAAGTCCAGCGAAAAAGGGCGGATCTGAGTTTTGGTTTTTGACAAGGGGGGAAAATCAATTTTCACGCCTTTCAGCCCTGCGCTTAGCTGGAGCCTGGTATTTTTACGGGTATCCCTTGGCGCATTAAGTCTAAGCTGGTAATGGCTTGCCCCGCTAAGGTATGGCCATAATGGACTGGGAAATTGCCGGGCTAAGTGTTTGATATCTGTTTCCCCTGAGAGCAGCACATGGGTGTTATTTTCTTTGCTGTCAATGTCCGCTGTAACAGGAAAGCCTAGAATACTCGCGCTTAGGTTCTCACTAAAAATACCTTTATCGGTAATATGAAGTTTGCCATTGATGTTGGTCACGGGTAAATCTGCTGGAGCTATATGTAATTGGGCATTCTGTGGAGCCGCTATAATATTGATTTTAGCTGGAATATCTTGTAACGGAATTTCTAAATCAATAGCGGCAGAAAATGGGCCGCGCATATCAAGTAGGGTGTTTAGCGTGCTTATTTGTTCTTTATAGGGTGTTTGTTTTAAAAAGCCAATGGCCTGTGCCAGGTCTCCATTCATATTGCCTTTTATGGATAGGCTGTCACTGTTGCTAAATGAATGGATTTTAACCTTGGCATGTTTAATACTTGCTTCATTGACTAACCCATGGCGGATATTAACCTCAAGGCTTTCAGAAAAGAAGCGAATTTCTGCCGCTAGATTTTCCATGTTTTGCCACTCGTCAGCATAGTGTAAATCAACATTTTTTGCATTAAACAGAACTTCAAAGACACCATCGGCTTTAGTGAATGGATAGTCTTTTAATGCGCCACGGAATAACACGTCACCCTGGGGGACAGAGCCAGCGATAAACGCATGATCTAGCCAGTCTAACAAGGCATCATCATTAATGATATCAACAGGCAGATAATGTCGGATTTGAGCAGCATCATAACCCTCATAAAAATGGCTTTGCAGGTTCATGCTGGCGGGTTGATCCTTGTTTAAGCTCAGTTGAAATTTATTTTTGGTTTTGATGTCAGCCGTGTGTAGCTCCAGCATAGGGCTACTAATAACCCAGGTATCAGCTTGTTGATGCCAATCCAGTTCGCCTAAAACATGATTGAAATGTAAAGCTCTCCTAAATTGCAGAGGGGATTTTAAAGTCATTTGTTGGGAGCTTAACTGGATTTTCCCCTGTTTTTCTGTGCCCTCTATATAGAGTGATAGTCCCTTGATACCGGGAATATCATTTATTGGCTGTGTGTGCAGTTGATTGAACTGAGCACTGATGGCAAATATTTCCTGTGCTGGATTGGCAACAAACAATAAGTCCTGTACTTGCCCTTCAGGTGCAAGATTTTGCAGTTGCAGATGCCTATTTTCAGGCAAGATTTTATGCAGGGTCATCATGCTGCTTAGTTGCCCTATATTTAATTGTGGGCAGTTGAGGGCTAGATGACTTAAATCCCCCGCATCATTAAGTGCTAATGCCACAGAGAGTGCGGCAATATCTAAATTATTTTTCTGAGTACTTAAGTGGGCATTTTCTAAGGCAAGGTGCCATTGTTGTTGCTGTTTTTGTAATTTGAAAGGTAGTTCAAGCTGCTCTATAGGAAAGCGGTTATTTTGTGTGTCCTTTATTTCAGCATCACTCATCAGTATGCTGCCGCTCATCTGGGTCATTTGTGTTGCTTTCCAGGTGCTCCAGAGTGAAAAGTCGCCACGACCTTTGGTGATGGAAAAATCGAAGGGTAAATCGCCAGTAATGATTTTGGCAAGCTCAAGGTCCTTTCCCTGAACAAAAAGCTTAGCATTAACACTGTCAGGAGTAAATATATCTCCGTTGAAATCCATTGCTAAGTGCAAGGATTGACCTAATGTTTCAGATAGGTCGGTAGAGATAAAAATTTTATGCTGCTGGGCTTCATTATCAATAGAGATATTGACATGTTTCAGCTGTATAGGCCGGGCGTTGCGTTTTTCATCATGCCAGTTAATGTTACTGTCAATGAGTTTATAATGGCCGCCCCGCATAAGCCAGGTCGGTTGCTGCTGATTATCGCTGTTTGGCAGACCTTTTATGGTAATGTTTCCAGAGGGGAGACGTGTCACTGAAAGCCTGGCACCCATCACTGAAATTTGAATGGCTTCGAGTAATGAGTGCTGTAGTGCGCTTAAGATATTAAGGCCTAGGCGAACTTCATTGAGTTGTAATGCGGTGTCGTTATTTTGCCGCGAATGTACCCTGATATTATATAGGGCAAGTTCAGGCTTGATGCCGTTCAAGACACCGCTAATACGCTCAATGCTTATTTGTTCACCGAGTTGCTTGCTGAGTTGTGTCTCTATTTCTGTTCTAAAAAAATTTAACTCCGAGAGGGCGAGGCGCAGACCGCTCACAGCTATCGCCAGTAGTAGCAATGTCCAGAAACAGAGCTGAATAGAGCCATATTGAATGCGCTTGATCATTATTGAATAATAATCATAAAAGGACTACATCATACTGTTCTTGATTGTATTCCGATTCGGATCTAAATTTTATGCGAATACTTAAAAACGTTTCCAGCTCGGATAATACATCAGCCTCTTCATCCAGTAATTTATCAACCACGGTAACAGAGGCTAATACCAGAATTTGTTGCACATTAAATTGCTTTACTTCGCGGATAATTTCGCGAAATATTTCCAGACAAATCGTTTCAGCCGTTTTCATAGCACCTTTGCCACCACATACTGAGCAGGGCTCACAGAGGATATGTGCGAGACTTTCACGGGTACGCTTACGCGTCATTTCAACCAGCCCTAAAGCCGATACTTCAGTAATTTTGGTTTTGGCATGACATTTATCCAGTGTTCTTTCTAATGCCTGCAATACCTGGGTTTTATGCTGCTCACTGTGCATATCAATAAAATCAATAATGATAATGCCGCCTAAATTGCGTAGCCTTAATTGGCGAGAAATGGCCTGAGCTGCTTCAAGATTGGTTTTAAAAATGGTTTCTTCCAGATTCTTGCCGCCGACATATCCGCCGGTATTTACGTCAACCGTCGTCATGGCTTCAGTCTGGTCAAAAATAAGGTAGCCACCTGATTTCAGGTGAACTTTACGATCCAGTGCTTTTTCAATTTCATCCTCAATATTATAAATGTCGAATAGAGGGCGCTCACGGGTGTAATGCTCAATGATAGGGACAATATCAGGTACAAATTCTTCGGCAAACTTTACCAGGCGTTGATAGGTTAAACGGGAGTCGACTTTTACTTTTTCAATATTATCGGTATACAAGTCACGTAAAGTGCGGATGCTCAGAGGTAAATCATAATGAATCAGTGTCTTTTCTTCCGCTGCGGAGATTTTTTCCTGAATCGACTCCCATAACTGTAACAGAAATAGCATATCTGATTCTAAAATGGTCTCATCAATACACTCGGCGGCAGTCCTTGCAATAAAACCGCCAGAGGTGTGTTTTTCCTGAAAGGCATCCTGAAAAGTGCGTAGCCGTTGCCTTTCAGATTCGCATTCGATACGCTGTGAGACCCCACCTTTCAGCGAGTATGGCATATAGACCTGATAGCGCGAGGGAATGGATATTTCCGTGGTTAAACGTGCCCCCTTGCTACCAATAGGGTCTTTTGTCACCTGAACGACAATTTGCTGGTTTTCAGTGAGAAAATGCTCGATATTTTCTGAGTCTTTATTTGCTAGTTCATAGCTGGATAAATCAGAAAGATGTAAAAAGGCGGTGCGCTGTAGGCCAATGTCAACAAAGGCGGCCTGCATCCCAGGGAGTACCCGGCAAACGATGCCTTTATAGATATTACCTACCAGACCTAGCTGACGGGCGCGTTCGATAATAATTTCCTGAATAACCCCGTTCTCGACGATGGCAACCCGTGTTTCAGGAGGCGTTACATTGATCAGTATTTCTTCACTCATTGAAAATTTGTATTCCTTCATTGACTAGTAGTTGTGCAGTTTCAAATAAGGGTAACCCCATAATGCCTGAGAAACTACCTTGAATAGATTGTATAAAAATACTGGCTAAGCCCTGAATTGCATAGGCCCCGGCTTTGTCGGCAGGCTCGCCAGTATTCCAGTATTGTATAATTTCCTGTTCAGAAATGGCACGAAAAGTCACATCTGATACACTTAAAACCTGCTGCGTTGTCTGTCCACGTATAGACACAGCGCTATAAACCTGATGGGTGTTAGCAGATAAACGGCTTAGCATAGTGATAGCATGTTGCAGGTTTTCTGGCTTGCCCATAATAGTGTCACCTAATACAACCGAGGTATCAGCCGCTAAAACAACAGAGTTTTTATTACCCTGCTGATGTATGGCAAGTGATTTTGCATGTGCAACACGTAGCACATAGTCAGCGGGGTTTTCTTTGTTTAAAGGTGTTTCATCGATATCTGCAACCTGTATTGTGTGTGCCAGGCCGATTTGATTAAGTAATTCACTGCGGCGTGGTGATGCGGAAGCTAAAATAAGGTCAGGAGTCATTAGCGATGGTAAGGGTGGTTATTGATAATACTCCAGGCACGGTAGATTTGCTCTGCGACTACAATACGTACCAAAGGGTGAGGAAAGGTCAGCTTAGATAGGCTCCATGACTGCTGTGCAAGCTGTTTGACTGAATCAGCTAAGCCTTCAGGGCCACCGACTAATAAAGCAATATCCTGGCCAC
>WTCN01000327.1 GCA_013138555.1 Methyloprofundus sp.
GGCTTTCCGCTAACGGACATGCACACCAGTACAAGAATCGACTCCCGGGGTAAATTTAGGTCCAAGGAACACCCACTCCACTGTCGAACGCCGCAGGAGATACTCAGACTATTTTAAACGTTTTTTAGTACAGTTTCGATTTTAAAATACATTTTATTTAGTTTTTTAGCTAAACCCGGGGTTACAGGCCGGCTATTTCCCTTACTTTGCACCAGTTCGTGGGCTAGGTTTAATGCGGCAAGCACTGCCACTCTTTCGCCTCCGGAAACTTTTCCGCTATGGCGAATTTCTCGCATTTGCTGGTCCAACTCCTGCGCCGAAGTGATTAAATCGGCTTGTTCGTCCTCGGTACAGATGATTTTATATTCTTTTCCCAAAATATTTAGCGAGACTGTATTCTGTTTACTCATGAATCCTGTTCCATTGATTTTAAGCGACTAATCATGGCTTCTACGCGTGTACGAGCCAGGTTAGTTTTTTCAACTAGCCGGGCTCTTTCTCTGACTAGCTCATCCTGTTTAACTTTTAAGGTCACATTTTCATTTTGAACAGCACTATAACGTTGAATTAATTCGTCTAATTTATCTTCCAGTTCTTTAATATCAAATGACTGATTATTTTTACTCATATATTAATCATTCCCTTTTATTATAAAGTGGTCATGTGTTGCAACAAATAGGCTGCTAGCTTTTTGCTGAATGGTTATAACTTATATGAATTATGTTAGCATAAGCAACCAAATATTTTATGCTAGTTTATAGATTATATGAACTAGTTATACTTCGCATGGCAATGGCAGCTACCGAGAGCAACGTGTTTAAATACGTGCATAATAAGCTACGTCGCTATCGGCTACTAGACACTGTGGCCGTGCGGAGTCTATATCTAACACTCTATATTTAAAAGCTAATGAGCTATTCTGTCGTTAATTCAGTTATTTTACAAAAAGAAGCAGCCGATAGTGCTGCTGAGGTGCATGGGATCGCTGTTGCCATGCTATGCCTTGACCCCAAAACCGAAGTAGGTGCCTGGTTGTCTGAAGCCATTGCCCGAGAGGCAGATTTGCTGGAAGAGGATAAGTTGCTACTGATTAATTTATTTGATCAGTCAAAAGAGCTAATGGAAAGTGATGAGTTTGTGTTTGACTTATTTTTGCCTGATGAGCAAGAGCCGCTAAGTCATCGTAGCCTGGCTCTGGTACAGTGGTGTCAGGGTTTTTTGTTTGGTATGGGGCGCATAGAGACAAACAGCAAATGGCCAGCTGACGTGGAAGAAGTGCTAAAAGATGTGGTTGAATTTACCAGGCTTGATACCGATATTGACAGTGATGATGAAGAGGCAGAAGGCTCCTTGATGGAAATTCAGGAATATTTACGTGCTGCCGTGATGTTGATTCGCAGTGAACTGAATGATGTAAACACCGATGATACGGTACATTAGGAACAAATAATGATAGCAAGTGAATTTAAAAAACGTCGTGAACTACTTATGGCGCAGGTAGGTAAAGGAAATATTGCCATTATTGCCAGTGCGGATACCCGAACCCGTAACCGGGATGTCGATTACCCTTTTCGCCAGGACAGTGACTTTTATTATTTAACAGGGTTTAATGAGGCTGATGCGCTCGCTGTTTTTATTCCAGAACGTGAGCAAGGGCAGTATATTTTATTTTGTCAGGAATATGATGAGAAAAAGGCACTATGGGAAGGTGCTCATGCGGGTTTAGAGGGTGCAACACAAGAATACGGGGCAGATGATTCTTTTCCTATCGATGATTTAGGAGATATATTGCCTGGTTTGCTGGAAAACAAACATAAGGTCTTTTACCCTATGGGGCGCGACCCGGACCTGGATCATCACTTAATGGAATGGATTACCCATATTCGCAGTCAGACACGTAGTGGTGTGAATGCACCGGGTGAACTCGTTTCTCTGGAACATACATTGCATGAAATGCGCCTGATTAAAAGCTCTGATGAAATTAAATTACTACAGCAAGCGGCTGATGTTTCTGCTAAAGCGCATATTCGAGCAATGCGCACCTGTAAAGCGGGGCGCTATGAATACCAGATTGAAGGTGAGATAATTCATGAATTTATAGATAATGGCTTACGTGCGGTTGCTTATCCTTCCATAGTGGCAGGGGGTAAAAATGCCTGAGTTTTAGATTACACAGAAAATAAAGCACCATTAAATGAGGGTGATTTATTATTAATTGATGCCGGCGCGGAATGTGATCATTATGCCGCTGATATTACCCGTACTTTTCCTGTTAACGGGAAATTTTCGGCGGCACAAAAGTTACTTTATCAACTGGTTCTGGATGCACAGACAGCAGCTATTGCGGAAGTAAAGCCTGGTGTTCCCTGGAATAATGCACATGATGCATCAGTACTGACACTGACAAAGGGATTGGTTGAATTAGGTTTATTAAGCGGAGATGTTGCTAAATTAATCGAAGATGAAGCCTATAAAGTATTTTATATGCACCGTATCGGACACTGGTTAGGTATGGATGTACATGGTGTGGGTGACTATAAAATTGATGATCAATGGCGTGTTTTAGAGCCTGGCATGGTATTAACCATAGAACCTGGGCTGTATATTCCAGCGGACTGCAGCAGTGTTGATGAGAAGTGGCGGGGTATTGGTATCCGTATAGAAGATGATATATTGGTCACCGAGCAAGGCTATCAAATACTGACCCATGCGGTGCCAAAAACAATTGCCGATATTGAAGCCGTTATGCAGTAAGGATGTAAGAGGGGCTTTAGCCGCGATTTGAAACAGGGTAATCGCGGCTAAAGCCCCCTCCTACAGACGGTGTTGCATATAATATAAGCCAAAATAAAGAGTTTAAAGATGAAGCATGATTATGATGTCCTTATTGTTGGTGGTGGTCTGGCAGGGAACTGTCTGGCATTGGCACTGCAAGAGAGTGATTTAAAAATAGCCATTGTCGAAGCAAATACAGCTGAGCAATTACGTAACTCACCTACTGGAGACAGGGCTCTGGCATTAGCCAGTGGTACGGTGAAAATGCTGGATGCTTTGGGGGTATGGCAACAGGCAAAATCAGCTGCAACCGCCATTGATAAAATACATATCTCAGACCAGGGGCACTTTGGTAAAACACGCCTCTCGGCTGCACAGGAAGGGGTGTCTGCATTAGGCTATGTAATTACCGCGCGTGATCTGGAAACTGCGGTGGCTGATCGGGTTGAGCAGGCAGGTATTGAGCAGATCAGCCCTGCGCGTGTGATAGGCATTGCATCGGATGATTCTGCTGCGCATATTAGTCTAAAAAAAGGCCAGGACTCACTTAATTTATCAGCTAAATTGCTTATCGGAGCCGATGGAGGGCAATCATCGGTCAGGAAATTACTCGGCATAGAGCAATCTGTTACGGAATATCAGCAGACAGCCATCGTGACCACGATTAAAACAGCTGAAGCACATGATAATACCGCCTTTGAGCGCTTTACTTCATCAGGCCCTTTAGCCTTATTGCCATTCAAAGATGAGTATGCGGTGGTCTGGACACGTCATACAGACGATGCTGAACAGCTTATGCTGGGCAGTGAAGCAGAATTTATAGAAAATTTGCAGGCCTGCTTTGGCTATAAATTAGGTCAATTTAGCTTAACTGCGCCTAGAAGAGCCTTTCCTTTAAGCCTGATTCGCGCTAACAGTATGTATTCAGGGCGAGCAGTGATTATTGGTAATGCCGTGCATCAACTACATCCGGTCGCTGGACAAGGGTTTAATTTAGGTTTAAGAGATGTTGTGCAACTCGCTGAAATCATTTTAAAAACAACTGAGAAAAATGCTGATATAGGAGCGCAACCAGTGCTGGAAGAATATACACGGCAACGCCAGAAAGATCATGACACGGTGATTAATTTTACTAACGGTATAGTAAAACTGTTTTCAAATGAATGGCTAACGCTGGCACTTGCCAGAAATACTGGATTGGCACTCTTAGATTTTATACCGGGTGCAAAAAAACAATTGGCGCGTTATGCGATGGGGTTAAACTCACGTATGCCGCATATAGGTAAACGGAGACAGGCATGAGTCATAAATATTCAGTTATTGTCGTCGGTGGCGGTATCGTTGGCACAACAGCCGCTTGCGCTTTAGCTCAGGCAGGTATTGATGTTGCATTACTGGATGCACGTAATCCTGAGCGAGAATGGCCTGCTGAACCGGTTGATATTCGTGTTTCTGCACTCACCCGTGCGGCGCAAAATATTCTGCAATCTGTTGGCGCGTGGGAGAGTATGGTGCAGCGGGGCGTGGGTGCCTATGATCAAATGCATGTCTGGGATGCAGACAGTGCGGGGGTATTACATTTTGATGCAGCAGATACTGAATTTTCCGAGCTGGGACATATTGTTGAAAATCGTGTCACTGTTGCCGCATTATGGGATAAGCTGGAGACACTTCCCTCGGCAACTATTATTTGTCCTTCAAGAGTCGCTGATTTACAAAATAACCAGCAAAGTATCTCGGTGTTATTAGCAGATGGGCAAAAGATCGAAGCCGATGTGCTTATTGCAGCGGATGGGCGAGATTCTGCCTTACGCCAGATGGCTGGGATTCAAACTACAGGCTGGGAATATAAGCAGGATGGCCTGGTTGCGACTATTTCTAGCGAAAAAAGCCATCAATTTACCGCATGGCAGCGGTTTTTGCCCGAAGGACCTTTGGCTTTTTTACCGCTCAAGAATGGCCAGTGCTCAATCGTCTGGACACTCAGCCATCAAACCGCGCAAGACTATGTCGCTTTATCTGACGAGGACTTTTTACAACGCCTGGAACAGGCTTCGGAAGGCGTTTTAGGTAAAATGCTGACGGTTGGACCTCGTGGAGCATTTGCTTTACGTTTTCAGTATGCCAAACACTATACAGCCGAGCGTTTTGTCTTAATTGGTGATGCGGCTCATGCCATGCATCCTTTAGCGGGGCAGGGTGCGAATGCAGGTTTGCTGGATGCGGCGGCGATTGCCGAGCTTATTATCAAGGCTGAGCAAGCGGGAAGACCGGTCGGTAGTCATAAATTATTGCGTCAATATGAGCGCTGGCGTAAAGGTGATAATTTAGCGATGATGAGTAGCATGGACGTGATTAATAAGCTGTATACTAAGCAGAATGAAGGATTTCGACAGTTACGTGGTACAGGTATGAGCTGGGTTAACCATAGTGCCTGGGTAAAGAATTATTTTAATCGTTATGCGATGGGCTTGAGAGATGATTTGCCTGCGCTTGCGCAGGGTTAAGCAGAGCGGGCGATAAAGCTGTTAAATTATGCAAAAGTTTATAACCGGCATGCGTTACTCTTTTATTTAAAGACGATAACAAATTAAGTTACACTTCCAAGAGGCTTTCCTCTTAAAAATAACCAAGAGTTTTTATGCAAGAAATTAGCTCCTTTAAAAATCAATTGCTTATTGCAATGCCTAATTTGAAAGATCCCAACTTCTTTCATGGCGTCACTTTTGTCTGCCAGCATAATAGTGAGGGTGCTTTAGGTCTGGTGATTAATCACCCTACCCCTATGGTATTAGGCGATATTCTGGCGCAAATGGATATTGTTGTCGAGGATGAAAAAATAGCCAAACTTCCTGTTTTCGCGGGCGGACCGGTACAGCAGGAGCGTGGCTTTGTTCTGCACCATACCTCTGAGGAGTTATGGGAATCCACTATTAGCGTTTCTGATACACTTTCCTTGACAACATCACGTGATATTTTAAAAGCCATTGCTCAAGGTAAAGGCCCAGAAAAATTTCTGGTTGCACTGGGATATGCCGGCTGGGGTGGAGAACAGCTAGAAACAGAAATGAAAGCGAATGCCTGGCTGAGTACCGGTTATGATGAGAGTGTCGTCTTTGATACCCCTATTAGCCAGTGCTGGAATGTTGCCGCGCATAAAATGGGGCTAGATATTAATTTGTTAAGTACTGAAGTCGGCCATGCATAAACAGGACCCGGTATTAGCGGCTTTAAAGTCCAAAACTTATCTGGGTTTTGATTTTGGTAACAAAAAAATAGGCACCGCTGTGGGTCAGCTGGAGACTAAAACAGCCAGCCCATTAGAGACCATTCGTTCATTGAATCAGGTGCCAAACTGGGACAAAATCAGTCAATTAATAGATGAATGGCAACCCACAGGTCTAGTGGTAGGGGTTTCACGACAAGCGGATGGCAGTGATAATCCGATTACTCCTAGAATGTTAAAATTCTGTCGACAGTTAAATGGACGTTATAATCTTCCTGTTTTTCAAGTGGATGAGGCTTTATCAACGTTTGAGGCTAAACAGATGCTTTATGATGATGTGCAACTCAGTGCAACTAAACTCTGGGCCGTACAAGACCAACTTGCAGCACAATTAATTCTTCAATCCTGGTTAAATCAACAATAAAAACAATGACTATTGAGCATATAGAAATTCCCGTTTTATTAAATCAACTCGAATCTTCGCTGATTGAGTTGATGGAGCAAAGGCAAGTCAAAGACCCGGTCGTGATTGGTATTCATACTGGCGGTGTCTGGATTGCAGAAAAAATGCATCAATGGCTGAATATCAAAGAACCCTTGGCCTTACTGGATATTTCTTTTTATCGGGATGATTTTTCCCAGATAGGTATCAACCCTAAAGTGAAACCGAGCAAGTTACCTCTTTCTGTTGAAGGACGAGATATTATTTTAATCGATGATGTCTTTTATACCGGCCGTACTATTCGCGCTGCATTGAATGAGATTTTTGACTATGGCCGACCTAGGCAGGTTATTTTAGGAGTATTGATAGAGCGCAATGGCCGACAAATCCCGGTGCGTCCCGATTGTGTAGGCGCACAGGTCAACCTGGCAGATGGACAGCGAATTAAGTTAACTGGGCCAGAGCCTTTGGATGTGGTTATTCAATCAGTTACCCAGGAGGCTTGATGGTCTCAATTGAAAATTTACAGGTCAATGCGCAAGGAAAATTACAGCATTTCCTGAGTATTGAAGGCTTAAATAAAGATTTGATCACTGAAATACTGGATACCGCAGAGTCATTTGCCAATATTTCAGAGAAAAATGTCAAGAAAATTCCTTTGCTACGTGGTAAAACCATTGTTAATCTGTTTTTTGAAAATAGTACGCGTACACGTGCAACCTTCGAATTAGCCGCAACACGCCTTTCTGCCGATATTCTCAGTATGAATATTGCAACCTCGGCAACGTCCAAAGGTGAAAGTTTGCTGGATACTATTCGCAATCTGGAGGCGATGCAGGTTGATATGTTTGTGGTGCGTCATTCTCTCAGTGGTGCGGCTCACTTTATTGCTCAGCATGCGGCTCCACATGTCAGTGTTATCAATGCGGGTGATGGGCAGCATGAACACCCAACTCAGGCGATGCTGGATATGTTTACCATTCGGCGCGTCAAGCAACAATTTTCAGGGTTACGGGTCGCCATTGTTGGAGATATTTTACATTCACGGGTGGCAAGATCACAGATTCGTGCCTTGAATATTTTAGGTG
>WTCN01000162.1 GCA_013138555.1 Methyloprofundus sp.
GCTCAGGAAAATAGTGAACTAGAAGACGAGCTGTCTGATGCTCAGGAAAATAGTGAACTAGAAGACGAGCTGTCTGATGCTCAGGAAAGTAGTGAACTAGAGGACGAGCTGCTCGATGTTCAGGAAAGTAGTGAACTAGAGGACGAGCTGTCTGATGCTCAGGAAAGTAGTGAACTAGAAGACGAGCTGTCTGATGCTCAGGAAAATAGTGAACTAGAGGACGAGCTGTTTGATGTTCAGGAAAGTAGTGAACTAGAGGACGAGCTGTTTGATGTTCAGGAAAGTAGTGAACTAGAGGACGAGCTGTCTGATGCTCAGGAAAATAGTGGACTAGAGAACGAGTTGCTCGATGTTCAGGAAAGTAGTGAACTAGAGGACGAGTTGCTCGATGTTCAGGAAAGTAGTGAACTAGAGGACGAGTTGTCTGATGCTCAGGAAAATAGTGAACTAGAGGACGAGCTGTCTGATGTTCAGGAAAATAGTGAACTAGAAGATGAGTCAGTCAAGGTGGCGGTCGATTTAGTTGATGATGGGGCTAATGTTAAACATGAAAAGATAGAAAAGCCACAGCGCAAGCTATCTGTGGAAAACTATTTTTTTGGTTTATTACTGGAAGCAAATAAGGAAAAAAAATATAGAATCATAAAACTGAATACTCTACCTGCGTTATACCTTGCGCCCGAAGATAGTTGCTATTATTTTTCGGGGACGGAAGAAGAGTTATTGCAGTACTGCCTGGTTATGCCAAAAAACTTAAATGTAAAAGTACTCCCCAGAGCTAAGTTTAATAAAGCTTTAAAGTCTGAGTCTAGTGAATTGCAGCAAAAAGATTTTAAATCTTTGATCAGTTATGCCGTTATTCATGTTTCTCAGGGTCAGTTGCTAGATGGGCACTCTGCAAAGCAGGGACTTGTATTAAGCAGTATGCCAGATGTAGAAAAGAATTCTATTTTGAGTCGTTACAAAGGTATTGCCGAGCATATGTATCAGCAAGAAGGAAGTTTATTTGATGTCGCTGAGACCTTACAGGTTTCTTTAGCCGATGTATTTGATTTCTATAATCTCTGTTATTTACTAGGGTATGTCAAAATGACGACAACAGATGCAAAAGATTTAGAGACTGATAATACCAAGACACTGGGGCGGTTTTTGAAATCTTTTTTTACAAAATAGAGGAGCTAGGTGTTATTAAATCCTCATTTCTAAGTTACTTTGATAAATAGATTTAAGCAATGTCTGATAACCATCGTTTGTTAGTAAAAGAAAATATTGAGTCCTTAGGCGAAGATATTAATGCCTTGTCGCAAATATTTTTCCGTGAACTGTTTCATATTGATATTTCACTTAAAAGTGTTTTTCCAGGGAATGTTATTTTCTTAAATAGAAAATTCTTCAATATGTTGAGTACATTTAAAAATGTAGAACATCTGGAGAAAATTAGTGCTTCAGTTGAAAAAATGGGTGAGCGGCATATGCTGCAGTATGGTGCACAGCTAGCACATTTTGAACCTATGCAGGAAGCATTAATTAAAGCATTGAAGGATTATTATGGTGCAGCGTTTAGTGCTGAACTGGAAAATGCCTGGAATAGTGTTTTTTTCGAAGTTTCAGAAATTATGGCGCAGGCAATGGGAAAAGTGGATCGTCGTCATGTCGCTAGAACAGATCATGATGCGACTGGCTATGATAACGATTTGCTAGCTGATGTCGGGGGAGTGCAGGGAGTGCTTAAGGTTCATCAGCGTTTTTACGATGTGATTTTTGAAGAGCCGTGGATAGGGCAGTTCTTTTACGGTAAATCTAAAGAAGCACTGGTGAGTAAGCAGACAAAGTTTATGGTTGCCGCTTTTGGTGGAGAAAATCTTTATACAGGAGATACGCCTGCCTTTATGCATATGCATATGTTTGTTACTGAGGAAATGATAAGGCTACGGCAGAAAGTTTTACGCCAGGCAATATTGGATGAAGGTTGTAGTGATTCTGTTGCTGACAGATGGTTAAAAGTGGATGACTCTTTTACGGAAAGTATTGTTAAGACAAGCGTGGATGAGTGTGTCTTGAAATGTCTAGGGCAGATGCCGGTCACAGCAAGGAAACCGCCTAATTATACGAGTTGAAAAAGCAAGCTATTGTCATGCTTGTGTGATTGCTCTGCCAGTTCATGTCGAACTGACAGAGCTTTTAGGATTCGCTAATCGTTCACATAGCGATCAAAAACCATGGTTAACATCTTAAGTTCACCTTCCTCAACAGGGCACCAGCCTTGAAATTCTATATCCTCTAAAATACCTTTGCCTTTTTCATCATCAGCCATTTCTTTAAGAATAGTATGTAGAGCTTTTCCCTCTGCCTCTAAGCTTGGGGCAATGGAAAATAGATGGAAAGCAAAATCCGTAGCACTTTCATCAAGCTTACGCACATTCTTTTTACTAAAAGAAGACAGGCCTTCATAGGTTTTCTTGAGCATAAATAATAAATCCGCTTTCTTTTTAATCAGCATCTGTAAGGATTTGATCTCATTACCCGAGAAAGTGAAGTTGAACCTGGATGAATCCAGATCATTTTCGTCACATAGAAAACGCCCTAGAATATAAACAAAGCTATTTTCTGATGCGGTAACAACATTGGCTTGTTTAAAATCAGCCATCTCACGTTCATCACCTGCCCGTGTTAAAATAACGACTTCATCGGCTTCTGCAATAGGGCGCATAACCGGGATAAAGCCATGCCGCTTAATCATAGAACAGGCTTCAAAGGGTTTGGCAAATAAAATATCAATACTTGCCTCATTCAATACATCCTGAGACTGATCAAAATGGATTGCTTTTTGCATGCGCCTTTGCAGATAGGTATTAAATAAATACCAACCTGTTAATTGTTGCCCTGTTTGCAAGCTGGCAACAAAATTCAACTTCTTTTTGAGTCCCGGTTTTTCATTTAAACTCCCAGCAGATTTTTTTACATTTGCATGGATAGGAGCTTGTGGGCTGATTGTATTTTTATCCCCAGCTTTTCCTTTATCATTGCCACCCTTTATAAATCGGCCTAAGCCAGTAATCTTAAACAGCATGTTTACCATGCGGTTAAGGTCTTTGACTTCTATGCTGATCTGGTTTTTTTCCCACTCCTCAAATATTCTTAGAAGTAGTGATAAGCCCATCGAATTAACACGTTCTATTTTTTTAAATTCTAATATAACATGAGCTTTTGCAGGAACAACAAGTAAGACCTCCAAAGGAGCTTTTGCATTAACATCAATAGAGCCAGCACAATCGAAACGATAAGTATTGTTGCTATCGGAAAGTTTTTTTATGGTAAGAGCATCTGAAATTGCCATGAGTTAAACCCTCTCTCTATTTTGAGCTAATGGCTCATATTGACTGTGGTGAATAAATTGGAAACCTGAATTAATATCCATATCCACAGGTTGTGTTAGATCCCATAAAGTAGTGACTTGTGTTCTATGTTGTGGATGTACGCGAATCTGGAAGTAGTGCGACAAGCGCCACATCATATATAGACCTGCACCACCCACACCTGCTTCTACCCCTTCATCCATTGCATGAGCCATTTTCTGTAAGAAGACAGAGGCGGGTAATGTTCCCCAGTTATCGGTAATCATCAGCCCTAGGCGGTCATCACTCAAAGCGATATCAATGCGCACTTCTTCATGCTCGGATAATTCACGCGATTCTCCTTTAGCATAGTAGGCAACCCCTTTACCATCTCTTGGGGCGGCATAAAGACTGTTTTCAGACATTTCATCCAGAATAACTACAAGTGAATCAATATGTTCCTGAGGAACATTTCCCTGGTCAGATATCCAGGAAACGATTTCCTCCATAACATACAGTTTATCGTCAGTGTGAGATAATTGAAATTGTCGACGTTGAGGTAAGTGAGGCATTAATACGAATAAGTCATCATCAGGTGTTTCATGATGTTGACTTAATAAATGATTCCAACCGATTTTCTCGCAAAAATCACTGTGTTTAGGCAGAATGCGGCAGATACCATCTTTGCTTAAACGACCTAATAAATCAGCAAATTGCTGTTCTGCGATAAAGACCACATACTCTCTGGAAATACGTGGGATTGGGTGGTCGCCCTGACGATAGAAGCTTTCAGTAATACGAATAATATCACTGATGTCATCATCGGTATTGCTGATTTCCTGTGAGATACGGTCACTATGAGTCAGTACCATAATACTGACATCATCATCAAAATTTTCCGTTTCACAGTGAATGGCAAGTGCTTCCATTAAATATTCTTTAATGGTTTCAGCCTCTACATCACCACACTGGCTTAATATATCTTCTAGGCGTTCGTAACCAAACGCTTCACCAGTAGGGGATTCTTCTTCGACCAGGCCATCGGTAAATAAGAACAGTCTATCACCGACTTCCATTTCAATTTCTATTGCAGATTCAGCATAGTTTGAGTCGATATTTTTACCGAGTGGTAAACCAGAGGCTTCCAGCATTTCCCAATGCTGCTGCTGATTACGCCATAAATAAGGTAATACATGGCCCGCATTAGCAAACTGTAGTTTTCCTGTGCGTGCATCTAGCGTTAAACAGTTCATCGTCATTAACAGCGATTGTTGCGCTGTCATTAACAGAGTTTCATTTAACAGGTTTAAAATCTCTGACGGGTTAGTGATACCTTCATGAATCAGCGGGTAAACCCCCGCTTTTGCCGCACTTACCATGGTACCGGCTGCAACACCATGACCACTTACATCACCAATTAATATAATGCTTTGATGACCCGCAAGTTTATAGTAATCATAATAGTCTCCACCTACCTCACTAGAGGTCAGTAGGTTAGCAAAGCCTTGTATTCCAGGTAACTCAACCTGAGAGTCTGGCAAAATAGAACGTTGCAGGGTCGCTGCCAGGTTAACTTCACCTTGTAAACGGTTGGTGATGACTTCCATTTCAGCATGTACGCGCTGGAGATTTTCTTCAGCCTGTTTACGCTCGGTAATATCACTCCCCGTTGCTAAAAACATCACTGGCTGTTTGGTCTTAATATCTAAAATAGTGGTGGTATGCCAGATAACATTGATTATCTCGCCGGTACTGACTTGCACTTGCGTTTCGATTTCATCTGCAAACTCTACCGCACCACTCATCATATCAGTGAATAAGGCTTTTAATACTTCTTGGTCGCTACTAGGAATAAAGGTTTCAAAAAAATTGTTTCCCGAGACTTCTTCATTAGCCCAGCCTGTATTTTCTTCTGCATATTCGTTAAATAATACGACATTGGCAGAAGTATCAAGACCGATAATTAAAGCCTGGGCGGTGTTGATTACATTATCGGCAAAGTTTTTTTCTGACTCAGCCTTGAGCATACTATCCTGTAGACGTTTAACTAATGGCTGTAATAAGCCCATTCCTAATAGTGTTAAGACCCCCAGGTTCATCATAAACACAAAGTTTTGCTTGCTTTTAGCACCTGATAGCATCGCTTCGGTTTGTCTTTTATAAAGGCTGCTTGCCTTAGTTAAGGAGCTTAGTAAAGGGGGAGTTAAGTCAAAATATAGTTGCTTAAATTGTTCCTTTTTATCCTGTAATTCATCAATAGGAGTATGCTGTAAGTCACGCACTAAGGCATTGTAGTCACGCATTCTATTGTCTAATGAGTTATTATCACCTTCAAAAAAGATCTTCTTTAAGTCATCATCTAATAAACCTTGAACCTGTACTATCCGGGAGCCTTCACGAACAAAACGGTCACCATTTTTTAAGGATTGATGAATTTCTTTTAAGCGGGACACCTTTTTGGACATATGTCCTTTGGCTTCACGAATAGTTTGCTCATTGTCAGAGGAAAGTAGTTCCGTAGAATAAAAATTAATCGCTTGAACAAGTTGCCCCTGTTCTGTACTTAACTGGATTAAGGTAGCGTTACCTTCCTGGTTTTTTAAGTCATATATGACAAGGAGGTAGGAAAAGCCAATACTGACGGCTAAAATAAATAATACAGTCGTATATTGATCTAGCATTGAGGTTGCTAGATTTCTCAGTAAATCTTTTACTTGTCTTTCCTTGTCCTTGGTTTTTCGTAAAATCTCTTTCACTATCTTCCCCTTATTATTATTGTAAACAGTTTATCTGGGTGATTTTAAGTTTCTGGTATTGAACGCTTTTTTATTAAAGTTATATGAATTATTGCACTACTTTCTCCTTGTTATTAATCATCTATATTGAATGGTTTTAAGTTTTTGGCATTGAAAATAGTTTTTATTAGAGTCTTATGAAATATATAAGTAATTACTGATGTCAGAGCCTAAGAGGTTTTATTTAAGTCTAGCTAGTAACTCAGTAAATGCAAAAAAAACATACTAAAATACTAGGTTATTGACCGTAAGAAATTTAATGTATATCGAATTCTGGAAACTAACGGCTGGTTAAAATAGCTTTTTGCAACACGTTTATCTATTGTTCAAACTCATGCGTAATACTGCACGTTAGTAGATATGGGGTCTTGTTTTCATGAACTTAACAGTTCAATATACCTAAAAATAACTTAACTAATTGTCAACAATTGTTAAATTTTAAAAAATATCGTATTTTCAGGCTATTGAAATGAATAAAATCTAACGCTGAAAACTTGGGAAGCATAGTTTAGGAGCGAGGATTATTGAATTCTTGTTCCTTAGAGGGGGGATGGCTTTTGCTCTATGGTGAGAGATCAGTGGGTAAAGCGTAGCATGCCGTGTCCATTAAAGTTTACTGGCATGCACTATTGTCTTTTTTGAGGTGAGGGGAAAGATGAAGGGATTTTATAGATTCTAAAGTCGATCTTCTGTACGCTAGCTTGTTTTTACCACATTAAATCATCAGGAACCTGAAAGTCAGCATAGGGATCATCTTCCGCAACTTCATCTGTGATTTTGTCATTAAGAACCAGTACAAAGCTAGCATCACGCTGCTTTATTTTTTCCGCTACCTGGGCAGGAACCAGTTCATAGTGAGCATCATATTTAACAATGGCTAATTTACCATTGCTGATATTTTTAAGTGTGGCTTCATTGACATAAATTTTCTTAATCGCATTATTGTCAGAAAAATTATAAGCAACACCGTCACTATCCTGCGCTTGAATATTGAGCTTAATCAATTGCTTTATCTGCGCAACAATCGCCTTTTCATCTGCTTTTGCTTTTTGTTGCTGGTTTAACTCGCGGTCTTTTTCCTGTTTTTCAGCCAATGACTTTTGTGCAAGCAAGGTCGCTTCGTCAATTTCTATGGTTTTGCTATTGCGTTGTTGCTTTGATTGTTTATACTTCTCTTTTTTTGCTTTATTCGCTTTATCTTTCTTAATCAGACCTGAGTTCAAGAGCTGGTCCTGTAATGAAATTGCCATACTGTTTTGCCTTTATTGTGTTTGAGAGTTTTTTGGTAACATGGAATAAGCGTATTTTATATTTAAATAATACTGGAGTCATTGCTTATATGAGTCATTTTCCCAAGAAAGTTATGCTGGTGTCTGGTGAGTCATCAGGCGATCAACATGCAGCAAATTTATTTCTTGAATTAAAACAGCGTTGCCCTAGTATTCAGGGTATTGGCATGGGGGGTAAGAAAATGGCAGATGCCGGGGTAGCAATACATTATGACTCATCAAATATCGGTGTGATTGGTGTTATAGAGGTTATTAAACGCTATGCCGAGATTCGTCGCGCCTTAAAGGCAATGCAACAATTGTTATTAGATCAGCGCCCTGATTTGCTTATCTGTGTCGATTATAAGGAATTTAATTTTAAATTAGCAACGTTTGCCAAGAAGCATGGCATTAAAGTGTTGTTTTATGTCAGTCCGCAAATCTGGGCCTGGCGACCTGGGCGCGTGGTTAAATATGGCAAGGTCATTGATATGATGGCGGTTATATTTCCTTTTGAAGTCCCTTATTATGAAAAGGAAAATGTGCCGGTACGTTACGTAGGGCATCCTTCAGTGGATAAAGCCCATGCAAAGCGTAGTAGAGAAGAAAACTTTAAAGAGTTTGAACTTGCAATTGAGCGGCCTGTGGTGGGGATATTGCCTGGTAGTCGTACCGATGAAATTAATCGTATGCTGCCAATTATGTTGCAGGCGGCTGCATTGATACAAAAAGCGATACCAGATGTGCAGTTTGTCTTGCCGCAGGCAGATTCGGTGACTGATAAATTATTGCAGGCATCTTTTCAGCAGTCGAATATTAAGGTTAAAGCGATCAAAAGCCAGTTTCATGATACTGTGCAGTGTTGTGATGCGGTGATGACCGTATCAGGTACAGCAACTCTGGAAATTGCATTGCTTAAAGTACCGATGCTGGTTGCCTATAAACTCTCTACGATCACTTATTTACTGGCAAAAATATTGGTGAATACCGAGTTTATTGGTCTACCTAATATTATTGCTGGGAAAGCAGTGGTAAAAGAGTTTATTCAGCATGAGGCGACAGCGCAAAATCTGGCTGAGGAAATATTACATATTCTGCGCGATAAACAATATGCCGAGTTGATACATGAGAGCTTGCAGGCGGTAAAAATAAAAGTAGGCGAGGGCGGTGGCTCAGAGAATATGGCTGAGTTAGTGATAGAAATGTTGCAAGATAAGTAGTCTATAGTTTCTCAGTTAAATAAATTTCATTTGTACAACGGATAACATCCCTTTGAGGGATGGTATCCGTGAAGTTATTTTTCTGAGAATCTATTAAGTATAAAAAAGCCCGGAAGAACCGGGCTTTTCATTAAACTGAGTAGATATTATTTATTAATCACCACTAAATATGCCTAATAACTGCAACAAGCTTAAGAACAGGTTGTAAATAGAAACGTATAAAGAGATGGTCGCTAGAATATAGTTAGTTTCACCGCCATGAATAATTTCACTGGTCTGGTATAAAATCATACCTGACATTAATAAAATAAACATACCAGAAACAGCTAATGACAAAGCAGGAATAGAAAAAAGCATTGCACCAATACCCGCCAGGAACGCAACTAAAATTCCCACCATTAAAAATCCACCTAAAAAGCTGAAATCTTTACGGGTTGTTAATGCGTACCCAGATAAGGCAATAAAGATAATCCCTGTTCCGCCTAAAGCAGTCATAACCAATTGGTGGCCATTGCTGTAGGCATTAAGGTACATATTAATAATAGGGCCTAAGGTGAGTCCCATAAAACCCGTTAGAGCAAAGATAAATACTAGTCCTAACGCACTATTACTGAATTTTGTGGTGGCAAAAAGTAAGCCAAAATAGCCAACCATAGTGACGATCATGCCTAAAGGTGGCATATTAAGCATCATTGCCAAGCCGGCAGTGAAGGCACTGAAAAGTAAAGTCATAGAAAGCAGCATATAAGTGTTTCTTAAAACTTTATTGGTTGCCAGTGTGCTTGCACTGGCAGGTGTCGCAGCAACATTTAATTTCATTGTGATAAACCTTGTGTTATGAATGAATTACAAACACAATCTTACAAGAATTTTAC
>WTCN01000256.1 GCA_013138555.1 Methyloprofundus sp.
ACTATTTGCCGTGCATTAGTCGCTTCTTTATTAAAGTCTGTGAGTGCACCATTGACACTGGTTTCCACCTCGTTTTGTAATTTCAGGTCCTTGCTTGGGGAAGCGCAGCCACTGAGGGTCGCAACAAAAGCAGCAGCGGCAAGTGTCGTTGCAATACCTGATAAAGAAAGGGTTTTTTTTAATTTTATCATTTGAGTTCTCCTGAGAGGCTGTGAAAAAATTCCTAAATTGCATTTTGCAATATTATTTTTCAACAGCTTATAAATAGAAACGGTAACTTCTCATTATTGTCGGGCAATAATAATATTACACCGCTCGTCATCCCCGCATGCTGTTAGCGGGGATCTACTATTAAAACTGAGATTCCTGCTAACAGCATGCAGGAATGACGGATTTTGCATAGTTCAGATGCCAGTGGATAATGAAAAGTTACTAGAAACGTTGATTATTTAACAGCCTATGGGTTTTAATCAACTAAGACCTTCAGTTAGCGATAGAAAAGATTCTGGACCGGAAAGGAAGAGAAAATAATTTCTTTACAATTCAAAAGGTTTATTAATCTTGTCATTTCTTTTGTTTAGTGTCAAGGTTAAGTCCCTTTCAATACAAAACGAGCCTATGCGCTAGTCCCTTCATAAGAGCAAGCGATATCCTGACTTTCTTGGCTTTGGCAATGATATGTTTTTCATTTAAGAAAGAGCAATTAAAAAAAATAATAAGGTAAAATAAGCTATTTTTCACAAATCATTATATAGCAAGCCTGATGCCCTCTTTTATTCGTACATTACCTTTGCTGGCTGTTTTCTTTGTCTTAAATTCTCTTTCAACGTCACTGCTTGCAATTGAAATCAGTGTCAGTCCCGACCGTAACCCAGTTAATTTAAATGAGTCGCTACAAATCACCTTCAGTGCAAATGGTGAACCTGATGCTGAACCAGATTTTTCACCACTGGAGAAGGACTTTACTATTTTAAATAAAGCACAGCAGCAGTCTACGCAGATTATTAACTGGAAAAAGACAAAGTCGTTTCAATGGATACTGAGCGTTATGCCAAAACGCAGTGGAAATCTGCTTATCCCCGCAATTAATTTTGGTAAAGATGCTAGCCAGTTTAGTTCCTTAATTGTGCATAAGGAGGCAGCGGCGAGTAGTGTTAATGATGATTTATTTTTACAGGTAGAGGTCAGTAATACACAGCCCTATATTCAGGAGCAGGTGATCTATACCTTAAAGCTATACCGTAAGGTCAATATTTCCCAGGCAAGCTTAACCGAGCCAGAGCTACAAAATGCGGTGATCGAAAAACTGGGGAAAGATAAAAATTATAATACTCAGCATCAAGGCGAAAATTATGCAGTCACCGAGCGTAAATACGCTATTTTTCCACAAAAAAGTGGAGTCATGAACATTGCTCCGTTAACACTGACAGCCAATATTATTGTCGCAAGTCAGCGCCGCAGTAATAGTTTTTTTAATCGACAAAGTACACGTACCAAGCGTGTAGCATCTGAGGAAATAACACTTGAAGTGCAGCCTAAACCTGGCAATATAGCAGCAGAGAACTGGTTACCTGTACAACAGCTTTATTTGCAGGAAAAATGGCCTGACAATTCAACAGAGATGACAGTGGGCGAGCCCATTACGCGCTCTATTACTTTATTTGTTGAAGGGGCAACAGTCGGTAGTTTACCTGAGTTATATAAGAAAAATATGCCTGCACATTTAAAGGCTTATCCTGATCAGCCCGTTTTAAAAAGCGAAGGAAGAGAGGCGGGGATGGTTGCTTTGAGAGAGGAGAAAATTGCGCTTATTCCGGGTCAGGCAGGGACATATATATTGCCTGCCATTGAAGTCCACTGGTGGAATACCAGAACCCGACAGGCTGAAGTTGCACGTATTCCTGAGCGAACCATTAGCGCAGTTGCTGCACTAGACTCAGCTGATAAACAAATAAATCAAACACCAGCGATTGCTCCAGCGCCAGCCGCTACAGCTCAAGCAGAAGGTAAGTCAACGCTTAACCAGCAAGAGAATGTTTTATGGTTCTGGTTAAGCCTGTTTTTTGCCAGTGCCTGGGTGCTTACTTTAATTTATTTTTTATCCAGAAAAAGCAGGGTAACTGACAATAAGCCGCAACAGCTTTCGAGTGAAAAAGTGCTGGCTGTAAATAAAGCATTAAAACAAGCCTGTAAAGAGAATGACCCGGCAATGGCTAAAGATGTCTTACTGCAGTGGGGGCGGGAAAACTTTAAGCAGTCTAGCCTGAGTAAAATTGCCCAACAATGTGATCAAAGTTTACAGGATGAAATTTTATTATTAAACACTGTTTTGTATGCGAATAATACTGAAGACTGGCAGGGGAGCAACTTATGGGCAGCTTTTCAAAGCAATAAAGCAGGCTATAGCGAAAAAAGTGCACCTTTAGATCCGTTGCAACCTTTGTTTAAAATATAGTCCTGTAGGGTGGGCAGCGCCTTTCTGCCCACCCTACTCGGGTTTTTGATCGCGCTGTAACAAGCTTTGTACCGCACTTAGTACGCCCCCTTGTCCCTGTTAATTATCATATAAGGCGTAAGGCTTTTAATGGTATGCAAAAGTAAATATAAGTATTTTAGTTGCACTGTTGAACCAAGAAGGTAGACACATGGCGGGGTACGTTACTGCTTCCTAATATAGAGGTAAAATCATTAGATAAGACAGGTCTGGGTATGATTGACTAAGGCTACTTTGCTTATGGTTAATGCGTATAATAGCTTTTCAATATTGGTTAATAAATGGAAAAATGAGTGAAAAGAATTAATGTAGCAGCAATTGTAACAAGTCTTTTATTGATTGGTGGTAATGTATTTGCTGAAAGTACGCCTTTAACTAATGAAAATATACAAGGTGCCTGGACTTTGGAACACACTAAAAAGTCTGAGAAATCAGAGGATATTTTTAAGAGAGAAGACACATGGGTTTTTAATAGTAACGGCACTGTCACCATTAAACATATCCCACGTGATGGAGATTATTATGATCAATTGCCAGTAAATTATGAAATTGAGGATAATAAATTAAAGGTAGCTATTTTAGGCAGAGCAGGAAGGTTTGATAGTTTCTCTTTGATCAATAAAGATGAAACAAATATGATACTAAAAGCTAGATTTGGTGCTATTTATCAGTTTGTTAAGAGATAAATTATAAGTGCGGGAAACGCCCAGTGTGAGAATGAACGCATATTTATGTAGGGTGGGCAACGCTTTTCTGCCCACCAATTGTGCTACTCATTCTACAAATACACAACCGTGTTACTCGGGTTTTTGATCGCGTTGTAACAAGCTTTGTACCGCACTTAGTGGGGAGAGGTTATCATAAAGTACGCGATAGGTTTGTTCGGTAATGGGCATATCAATAGCGTATTTTTTTGCTAGCCGATAGGTTTCTCTGGCGGCAGAAATACCCTCGACCTCCTGACCAATCTCATCTATTGCCTGCTGCATTTCCTTGCCCTGACCTAATGCAATACCAAAGCGGCGATTCCGCGATTGGTCATCGGTACAGGTAAGAATCAAGTCTCCTAGGCCTGCCAAACCCATTAGTGTGTTTTGCTGTCCACCCAAAGCATTATTAAGCCGAATGATTTCAGCGATGCCCCGAGTTACCAAAGCAGCTCTGGTATTTGCACCAAAGCCTATGCCATCGGCAATTCCAGCGGCAATAGCCAGAACATTTTTAACCGCCCCACCGACTTGTACACTCACAATATCATGTGTTGTATAGGTGCGAAAACGGGGGCTATGCATGATTTTTGCAAGTTGGTCGGCAAAAGCTTGCTGGTTTGCTGCAATAGTCACTGCCGTGGGTAAATCAGCGGCAACTTCACGGGCAAAAGAAGGGCCAGATAAAACGGCTGCCGGTGTGTCTGGAGTGAAAACACTGGCAACTGTCTGATGTAATAACTCCCCCGTTTGCGGGTCAAACCCTTTCGTTGCCCAGGCAATTTTTATGTTACTGCTAACAAAGGGTTTTATCTTAAGCAGAGTATCCTGAAATGCGTGACTCGGTACGGAGATTAACAGAATGTCGCTAAATTGCGCCGCTTGTTTTAGGTCATCTGTTACTTTAAGTAAATCAGGAAAGGAAAAACCAGCAAGATAGCGTTTGTTTTCCCTGTCTTCGGCCAAACTGGCAATATGTTGTGGAAGGTGTCCCCAAAGTAGGGTCTGACTCCCATTTCTTGCTGCTTGTATGGCTAAGGCAGTGCCCCAGGAACCGGCTCCCAGAAAGCTAATTTTGCTGGTCATTTCAGGTTTTAGTTTAAAGCCTCAGAGCTTGGCGCTTGTTGTGCTTGCTGAACATGTTGTGCATATAAAGCATCAAAGTTGACGGGTGCTAATAGGAGTTGTGGAAAACCACCTTTTGCAACGAGGTCTGAAACCACTTCACGTACATATGGAAAGAGAATATTAGGACAGAAACTACCAACCATAGGCCCCATTTCCTGATCATTAAAGCCTGCTAAAGAAAAAATACCTGCCTGGGTTGCTTCAACTAAATAAGCGGTTGTTTCGCCTGTTTTAACAGTGACAGTAACAGTCAGTGTTACTTCAAATAGTGAGTCCTGTAAGGCGACAGCATTTGTACCTAAATTAAAGTCTACTGCAGGCTCCCACTTTTCGGTGAAGATGTTTGGAGTGCCAGGAGACTCAAAAGAAATATCTTTAGTGTAAATTTTTTGAATTGAGAACTGCTTTTCTTGTGCTTGGTTTTCTTCAGCCATGACTTTTATAAAATATTTTTAAGTTAAATGAAAGGATTGGTTATTTTTTACTTTTGACTACGGGTAATTTATTTTCTTCCCAGGATTGCATGCCGCCCGTCATTAAGAAAACATTTTCGAAGCCCAGTTTCTTTAAACTTGTGCAGGCAGTCGCAGAACGCATACCTGTGTGGCAAACGACGATAACATCATCCTGTTTATAGAGATCAATCTTTTTGACCTGGCTCTCAATACTACCGACCGGGATATGGATGGCATCAGCAATATGTCCTTTTTTAAACTCACCTGTCTCACGTACATCAACGATGACTGGGCTACCTGTATTTAACTTTGTCACGGTAAGCATCGGCGATATAGTCTGATATTTACGCAGGCTAGACTCGATAATATCTTGAATTAAAAAATAAGTGACCGCTAAAAATGCGACGACCAGCATCCAGTGTTTAGAGGCGAATTCGATATATTGATCTATCATGAGTCTTTTTATAGGTTAGAATTAGAGTGTGTACAAAAACCGAGTAACGAACACCAGGCTTGTTTTAATTTCCGCAACAGCAACAGGTAAATAGCAGAGTATTATACATGCTCATATATGCTCAAAGATAGGTGAAAATTAATCAGCCCTGACGCGTATAAAACCTGCTGGGCCAGTAAGGACAAAAAAAATTAAATAACAGCTATGATTTATTGCTATTTAAAACGTAAAAAAACGGCTGTATAACAGGCTATACAGCCGTTTTAATGACACCGGCGACAAGAAAATCCCGTCACTTAGAAAGTGTTAAAATTTAATTTCCAGAGTGTAGGGGCAGTCCCTTGTGATTGCCCCTACAAAATATGGGAAGTAAGTATTAAACAGTTTCTTAGTAAGGCTTGTTTTTTAACATTGATTGCAAAATATCTCACGCATCATCTCAATGAGTTTTAGCATGCGTGGATCATCAATATAGTAGAAGACGCGGTTAGCGTCTTTTTTGAAGTTTAATATATCTTTTTCTCTTAAAATGGCCAGATGCTGAGAGATATTACTTTGGCTAGTGCCAACTTTTTCAACAATATCCTGAACGCTTATTGCTTCGGTACCTAAGACACAAAGGATTTTCAAACGTAAAGGGTGTGACATTGCCTTTAAGCAACGGGCGGCTCTTTCTATATCGGCATCTGCGTATAAGGGTTGGTTCTCTTGATTTTCCATGTGCTTTGTTTATTTACAAGGTAGCGGTGATTAAATCATCCAAAGTAACCCGTATTGACTCATTTGCTAAGTTTTTAAGCTTGCATTATGGGTCACATTGAATTTTATTTAGTTTTTTTATGCAAGATAAGGCAATATTTACATTATTAGCTCTGATTTCTGTATAGTTTAGCGTATTAAAGCTTATTAGAAAACACTTAAATATAACAAAAACAAACATCTTGTTCAACTCTACCTGTATTTTGCAATGATAATTATCAATTTTAACAAACTATATTTGAATGCTATAAAACATTAGGCTACATGTAAAACACTATATTGTTATAAAATAGGAAGTATTATTTAGCTTAGGAAATACTCCACAATGAAACCAAAACCTTTAGTATTATTAATCCTTGATGGCTTTGGCGTAAGGTCAGAAACAGACTATAACGCAATTGCCCAGACCAACACCCCTTGCTGGGACAGCTTACAGCAGAAATTCCCCATCACAGAACTGGATTGCTCTGGAAAAGTAGTGGGCTTACCTGACCAGCAAATGGGAAATTCAGAAGTTGGACATATGCACATCGGAACAGGCCGTTATGTACCACAGGATTTTTCACGGGTAAGCGATGCGATAGAGTCAGGAAGTTTTTTTGACAATCCTGCTCTATGCCTGGCGGTAGATGAAGCATTAGCTAAAGAAGGAACCTTACATATTCTTGGCCTGCTTTCTGCAGGTGGCGTACATAGTCATATCAACCATATACTGGCGATGCTGGAACTGGCTGCCAGAAAAGGGCTGAAGAAAGTGGCTATTCATGCCTTTCTAGATGGCCGGGATGTTGCACCTACCAGTGCAGAAGCATCGCTACAATGCTTACAGGATAAAATTGATCAATTGGGTGTTGGGCATATTGCTTCAATTGTAGGTCGCTTTTATGCTATGGACAGAGACAATCGCTGGGAACGCGTACAAAAAGCTCATCAGTTAATTGTTCTGGGTGAAAGCGAATACTCTGCAAATTCAGCAATAGAAGGATTGCAGGCTGCATACCAACGCGATGAAACAGATGAGTTTGTAGAGCCAACTACGATACTAAACGCACAGGGTGAAGCCACTCAACTAGCGGCAAATGACTCGATTGTTTTTATGAACTTTCGTGCCGACCGCGCACGTGAAATCAGTCAGTCTATCACTGAAGCAGATTTTTCTGATTTTAAGCGCAAACATGCAGGGCACTCTGGTTGTTTTGTCACCTTAACAGAATACCATGAAAAGTTTAGCTATCCTGCCGCCTACCCTGCTACAGAGATTAAAAATAGCCTAGGCGAAGTCTTAGCACAGCAAGGATTAACACAATTACGTTTGGCAGAAACAGAAAAATATGCGCATGTGACATTCTTTATGAATGGTGGCGTAGATGATCCTAATGTCGGCGAAGATCGTATTTTAGTGCCTTCGCCGAAAGTAAAAACCTATGATTTACAACCTGAAATGCATGCTGCTCAGGTGACCGAGCATTTAGTGAAGGCCATTACTGAGCAAAAATATGATGTCATTATTTGTAATTATGCCAACTGTGATATGGTCGGCCATACAGGTAAATGGGATGCTGCACTTAAAGCAGTAGAAACCATTGATGCCGTATTAGCCGAAGTGGTCAGTGCGCTGGAAAAAGTGGATGGCCAGATGTTAGTCACTGCCGATCACGGTAATATAGAGCAGATGCGTGATGCTCAGGGTGGTCCACAAACTGCTCATACCATCAGCCCCGTTCCTTTAGTTTATGTAGGAGGCAGTGGCGCATTAACTGATGGCGGAAGCTTAAAAGACCTGGCACCAACGATGTTAGCTATTCTAGGCATAGATCAGCCTGTCGAAATGGATGGCCAGTCCTTATTAGTAAAGACCTAAAACCAAAGTGAGAGTTTTTTTGCTCTTGCTATTATTAAGCAGCCACAGCTTGTGTGTGGCTGCTACGACTGATAAAGACAAAGAGTTACGCCAGGTTCAGGATAAAATAAAATCTGTTGCCAACCACTTATCACAGTTAAAAAAGCAGCAGAATCAAGCCACTGCCGAGTTAAAGCGCATTGAGCAGCAGCATGGAAAGCTTGCCCGCGTAACTCAGGCTTTAAGCAGCCAAGTGCAACAGAAGCAACAACGCATTAATGATATACAGCAAGAAATACAACTGCAAAATGGCTGGTTGTTAATGCAGCAAACACAGTTAGCAGGGCAAGTAAAATCAGCCTATGCGCTTGGGCGACAAGAGCAACTGAAACTATTGTTTAATCAGCAGGACATCAGTCGAAGTAGTCGCATCATGACTTATTATCAATATTTTAATCGAGCCAGGCTGGATAAGCTGTCACGAATTAATGCCAGCCTACAGCTGTTAAATACCCTGGATCAGGAAAACCAGAGAGAAAAGCAAGAGCTTGCGGCTTTAGTAGAAAATAATAAACTGCAACAAAATGCATTGGCACAAACTAAAAAACAACGAGAAAAAATACTCGCAAAAATTAACAAAAATTATCGCCAGAATGCAACGCAACTATCCGGGCTAAAGAAAAATGAGCAGCAATTAAAAGTCCTGATCAGCACACTACAAAAAGCCTCACAAAAAACTTCACCAAAGGTCTCACTTAATCCAAACTCTGCCCTGCCCTTTCATCGCTTGAAGGGTAAACTAACCTGGCCAGTAAAAGGCAAAATTGTGCGTTCATTTGGAAGTTCACGCTCAGGCGGTAGGTGGAATGGGGTATTAATTAAAGCCAAAGAAGGGACAAAAATAAAGGCTATTGCTCGTGGCAAAGTCATTTTCTCGGACTGGTTTAAGGGACAGGGTTTATTGGTTATCGTGCAACATGAAAAAAAATATATGAGTTTGTATGCATTTAACCAGAGTTTGTATAAAGAAGTGGGCGACTGGGTTGAGGCGGGGGATGTTCTGGCAACCGTTGGGAGTAGTGGGGGTAGAGCTAAGCCGGGTCTGTATTTTGAGATTCGGAATAAGGGGAAGCCGCTTAATCCTAAGAAGTGGTGTGAGTAGGCATACTTGTTTTGCTGTATTGGAAGGTTTAATTATTCCCACGCTCCCCACGTGAGAATGCACCTGTCGATGCTCCTGCGTCGTATATAACAATTAAAATATATTAATCAAGGAAACCAATATGAATTGGAATGATGTAAAAATTTTTTTTGAAGGTTTTACTCAAGGAGAAATAACAATCATTGTCCTGCAGGTAATTTGGTTTTTTTCAATTTTTTATTTTCAGCAATATTTTGTTAAGAAAGGAGAACTAAAAGCTATAAATGAAAACTTTCAAACTCAATTACGACAAATGGAACAGATCACACAAAATACCACGCAAATTGAAAAAAAAATTTCTAACTCTTATTTAATTCAGCATGAACAGTGGATGTTAAAGCGTGAAATTTATTTGGGTATGTTGGAGTTGTTAAATGATCTTGGCGACTGTCTTTCTAGGCTCTTAATCTGCTTGTCTGTGGATAAAGAATTGGAATTCAAAAATGAAATAAGTAACAAAGATTTTAAGGATATTATAGAGAGTAAAGAATTTCTCACAATTTATAACAAAATAAACAGGCAAACAGTTAAAGCTCAATTGATCTTAAATGATAAATCTAATGAAGCTCTAAACATTATGAATAAAAAAATAATTGATGTTACAGGCGGATGGGTACCAAACCCTCCTAGTAGAAAGGGTTTTAACCAATGTTTTGAAAGTGTTGGTGATGCTATTAGAGTAATTACCAAATCAGCAAAAGAAGACTTAGGGATTTTGTAAAAACTATCATACCCAAAATATTATCGGAAAAAGGCTCAGATCTCAAATTGAGAATTTTATTGAACCCCCATTATTTTAACGCCTCCTTAAGCCCCTTTATTCTCTTAGCTGCCTGCTCATAACTCTCCCCAGGTCTAGCCTGCTTCTCAAGCTCTTTCTTGGTGATATGCTTGGGAGCATTATTTTCTTTAGGTGGCTTCTTTCTGGTAAACATAACGACATCATCAGACATTGATATGTTGTATTCAGGCAAGTGATTAGTTTCCGTTATTTTTTTGATATTAAAGCGAAATAATTTCATTTGCGATGCAATACCCAGCTTTTCTTTCAAATTCTGCAGAGTGATCTTCCATACAAGTTGATTACCACAATGCTTGCGTGCTAACTCATATAAACGCCTTTCAGTAGGCTTTCTAAGTCTAAAGTAATCCTTATCAATACTCAGTACAGCATTACCAAGTATTGAGTTAAAAAACCAATCTGAGAGCTTTACTTCAATAGCGACCGCTTTTCCTTTATCATCTTCTTTAACAATTCTCCATTTATCAATCAAACCAAACTCTTCAGTCACTTCAATGCCGTTTGTTTTGATATTAGTTTGAATTAATGTGCCATTAAGTCGCTCTAACCCTTCCTGAAGTAATTTATATTGTGTTCCACCCAGGCTTTTATTGGTTGACACAATATAGTCGTAACTAGTAAATCTAACTGTTTGAGAAATAGATTCGCCTGAGTTCTTTGCATTCATTAATGCACTAGCCAAATATAGCAATATATCTTTATCAAAAATAGTAGCCAAACCTGTATAGCTTGGTTTTATTTTGATAGTGGTAGCATTTCGCTCATACACAAGCATACGATGGTCTGGCTTCTTTGAAAGCGAAAATACTGGGTGCTCCATACTAGTACTACTTTCTTAAAGTAATCTATAAAATTTAAGAGAGCTTTACGTTATTACTGTACCCTTAATGTACCTCTTAGCCAAACCTAATAGAATGCCGTGAGAAAGCCAAAATTTCCAATTATATT
>WTCN01000226.1 GCA_013138555.1 Methyloprofundus sp.
CGTAGCTCCTTCAGTAATAGCAGCTTTTAAATCTCCCGTCATACCAAAAGAAAAGGTATCCATTTCTGGTTTATTTAAAGCCTTTACGCTTTGATATAATTGCCGATAGGGTATCCGTTGCTGTTCAAAATCAGTGATGGGTTGTGGAATTGCCATCACACCACGCAAGGTAAGATTAGGCAATTGGGATATTTGCTCAATAATTGCGGGCAATTCCTGTAACTGAAAACCTGATTTACTTTGCTCATCACTGATATTAACCTGAATACAAATATTGAGTGCTGGCAAATGCTCTGGGCGCTGCTCGCTCAGGCGCTTTGCAATTTTTAGGCGATCGACACTATGTACCCAGCTAAAATGGCTGGCAATCTGGCGTGTTTTATTCGATTGTATTGGTCCAATAAAGTGCCATGTAATTTGATAGCTGCCTAGCTCTTGCTGCTTTATCAACGCTTCTTGTAAATAACTTTCTCCAAAATGACGCTGGCCTGCTTGATAGGCCTGAATGATATCCACACTGGGCTTAGTTTTACTGACTGCCAATAATTGCACTGTCCCGCCTTTTCGTTGCGCATAACATTCAGCCTTGCGGATTTCACTGTTAATTTGTTTTAATTTATTGGCAATTGATGTCATTAATATGACCTATTTAGATAATTAATTAGCATTATTAAACACTACTGCTTTAAAAAGTTAAAGACATACGCTATGGTATAAAGAATAACAATATTATTTTACCTTTGCAAAAGGAGAACCTATGGATATTGCTGAATTACTCGCATTTTCTGTTAAAAACAAAGCATCTGATTTACACCTGTCAGCAGGTTTACCCCCCATGATTCGAGTGGATGGTGATATTCGTCGTGTTAATATTGATGCATTTGACCATAAGCAGGTACATGGCCTTATTTATGACATAATGAATGACAAGCAGCGCCGTGACTATGAAGAGTTTCTTGAAACTGATTTCTCTTTTGCTTTACCTGGCTTAGCTCGTTTCCGTGTTAATGCCTTTAATCAAGAGCGTGGTGCAGCAGCAGTATTCCGAACGATTCCTTCTGATATTTTAACACTGGAAGATTTAAATGCTCCTAGATTTTTCGCCGAACTAACCGAAAAAACACGCGGACTAGTTCTGGTCACGGGGCCGACTGGCTCGGGTAAATCTACCACACTTGCCGCAATGGTTGACCATATCAACCAAAATCGCTATGAACATATATTAACGGTTGAAGACCCTATAGAATTTGTTCATACCAGCCAGAAATGTCTGGTCAATCAACGTGAGGTTCATAGAGATACACAGAGCTTCAGTGCTGCATTAAGATCTGCCTTACGGGAAGATCCTGATATTATATTAGTCGGTGAGATGCGTGATTTAGAAACCATACGTCTGGCTTTAACAGCGGCTGAAACGGGACATTTAGTGTTTGGTACTTTGCACACCACTTCAGCTGCCAAAACGATTGACCGGATTATTGATGTATTTCCCTCAGCAGAAAAAGATATGATTCGCTCTATGTTATCTGAATCATTACAAGCTGTTATCTCGCAAACTTTATTAAAAAAAGTCGGTGGCGGGCGTATTGCCGCACATGAAATAATGGTCGGCACACCGGCAATTCGTAATTTAATTCGCGAAGCAAAAGTGGCACAAATGTACTCAGCAATTCAAACAGGTCGCCGAGATGGTATGCAGACCTTAGATCAAAACCTTAAAGAATTAGTAGGCCTAGGGAAAATCACAACCAAGGCAGCAATGGTTAAGGCCGTCAGTAAAGACCTGTTCCGCTAATACTTACTGTGCACTCACGCGCGCGAGCACTCTAAGTCCTAAATAACCGATAGAAAATGGCTGTAGGTGCGAATTCATTCGTATAGTGCGGATAAATCCACACCTACCCCCTAGTGTCATATGTTAAATTAGGGAGTGACAAAGATATAAGTCTTTTATTTTAATCAGCCGACATCAGAAACTCTGATTTTAGCAAATAAGGTGAACAACATGGATTTCGATAAACTACTTGAGTTAATGTGCAAAGAAAAAGCATCTGATATATTTATTACATCAGGTCGTCCTGCTGCTTTAAAAGTAAATGGTAAAATTACCGATATTTCCAAAACGCCTTTAAGCGAAGAACAGTCCTTAAAGCTTGTTAAAAGTATCATGACCCAGCGCCAGCGTGATGACTTCGATAATACCAAAGAATGTAACTTCGCAATTAGTCGCCCAGAGCTAGGAAGATTCAGGGTCAGTGCCTTTATTCAAAGAGATGCTGCGGGTATGGTTTTACGCCGTATAGAATCAAATATTCCAGACTCTGATAGCCTGCACCTTCCCGCTACTCTAAAAGATGTTATTATGGAAAAGCGGGGGCTGGTTTTATTTGTCGGAGCGACTGGCACCGGTAAATCAACCTCTTTGGCCTCACTCATTAAGTATCGCAATGAAAACACGACCGGACATATTATTACTATTGAAGATCCCATTGAGTTTGTACACCCTCATTTAGGCTGTATTATTACTCAACGTGAAGTGGGCATGGATACTGAATCTTATGAAGTCGCCCTCAAAAATACATTACGCCAGGCCCCTGATGTAATCCTGATTGGTGAAATCCGTACTCGCGAAACCATGCAACATGCCCTGGCATTTGCTGAAACAGGCCATCTATGCCTATCAACGTTACATGCCAATAATGCTAACCAGGCAATAGACCGCATTCTGCACTTCTTTCCTGAAGACATGCATAATCAGGTTTTTATGGACTTATCACTCAACTTAAAAGCCATTATTGCTCAACAACTGGTTGCTAGAAGTGATGGCAAGGGGCGCTACCCCGCTTTAGAAATTCTCTTAGGCACTCCATTAGTTTCTGACTTAATCCGTAAGGGTGAAGTTCATAAATTAAAAGAGCTAATGAAATCTTCAGGTGAGCTAGGTATGCAAACATTTGATCAGGCATTATACGATTTATATAAGCAAGGAAAAATTAGTTACGATGATGCAATTAATTCTGCTGACTCTAAAAATGAAGTTCGTCTAATGATAAAACTGGGGGCATCAACTGATTTCAGTGATATTGACAACAATATCAGCCTAGCACGCATTGATAACGAGCAAGGTGGAGGGGGAGTGCTTTATTAAGGTACAAAAAACTTAGCCCCCATTAACAAAACCGATTTGTCGCCATGCCTCATACAACGTCACCGCAACCGTGTTGGATAAATTCAGACTTCGACTTGCTGGCAGCATGGGTAAACGCACCCGCTGTTGCTCTGGCAAGCCATTGAGAAGACTCTCTGGTAAGCCCCTTGTTTCAGGGCCAAACACTAAAGCATCCCCTATCTGGAATTTAACATCCACATAACACTGCTGACCTTTGGTACTTAGCGCGTAGATTTTATGATAGGTCTCATTATTTAAAAATGCCTGCATATCATCATGCACCTTTATATCAGCCCATTCATGATAGTCCAGTCCTGCCCTACGCAGTTTTTTATCATCCAGCTCAAAGCCTAAGGGCTGAATTAAATGTAATTTAGCGCCTGTATTGGCACATAAGCGAATAATATTGCCTGTATTAGCAGGTATTTCTGGCTCAAAAAGCACGATATTAAACATAGTTTTCCAGCTTTTCAAATAAAAAAGCCCAATGTGTATACTTAAAAACACATTGGGCCTGAAATGACTAACGGTTATTTATTTAACAGTAACTGCCTTCAAATTCCAGATTTCATCACTGTAATTTTGAATCGTACGATCTGTTGAGAATTTTCCACTATTAGCAGTATTGATAATACTCATGCGTGTCCAGCGATCTTTATCTTGATATGCCTCTTCAACACGTTTTTGTGCATCAATAAAGCTACGGAAATCTGCAACCGTCATCCACATATCATCAGAACTTTTAATAGAGTTAATCACATCATTAAAAATACCTGGTTCAAACTGGTTAAAATGTCCACTTTCAAGCAAATCCACAACACGTTTTAAGTCTTCATCTTCATTGATAATGCCAACTGGGTCGTAATGATGACGCATTTCTTCTACTTCAGATTCAGTTAAGCCAAATAAAAAGAAATTATCATTCCCCACTTCTTCACGAATTTCTATATTCGCTCCGTCCAGTGTTCCGATAGTTAAAGCGCCATTCATCATAAACTTCATATTTCCAGTTCCTGATGCTTCTTTTCCGGCTGTAGAAATCTGTTCTGATAAATCAGCGCCAGGACAAATTTTTTCCATCGCTGATACCCGGTAATTTGGCATAAAGACCAGTTTTAACTTTTCACCGACCTCTGGATCATTATTGATCACTTCTGATATATTATTAATCAGCTTAACAATACGCTTTGCCATGTAATATCCAGGCGCAGCCTTACCCCCTATTAAGACACAACGATCCGTCCAGTTTTCAGTATCACCACGCTTGATACGGTCATATAGGTGGATAACATGCAATACATTTAATAATTGGCGCTTATATTCATGAAAACGTTTAACTTGCACATCAAACAAAGCATTTACATTTAAGTCTATATCATGCTCTGTTTTTTTATAGTCAATTAACCTTTGTTTGGCATTTTGCTGTAATTCATGCCATTTTTTACAAAATTTCTTGTCATCAAGAAATTTCTCAAGTTTTTTTAACTCGGATAAGTCTGTAATCCATTTATCACCAATTTTTTCAGTAATAAATTCTGCTAATTCTGGATTGCAGGCAGCAAGCCAGCGTCTGGGAGTCACCCCATTCGTTTTATTGTTAAATTTTTCTGGCCATAATTCAAAGAAATCTTTAAACAAGCCCTCTTGCAATAATTTAGAGTGTAATTCAGCGACACCATTAACCGAAAAGCTACCGACGATAGCAAGGTATGCCATTCTCACATGCTGTCCATGCCCTTCTTCTATCAAAGACATTCTGGATAAACGATGCGTATCTCCCGGCCATCGTGCTGCAACTTCAGCTAAAAATTGTGCATTTATTTCAAAAATAATTTCCATTACCCGAGGTAATAGCGACTGAAATAAGCCAACCGACCATCTTTCTAAGGCCTCAGGCAGTAAAGTATGGTTGGTGTAGGCCATTGTTTTCTGTGTTATTGACCATGCATCATCCCACTCCAGTCCATGCTCATCCATGAGTAATCGCATTAACTCGGCAACCGCAACACTTGGGTGCGTATCATTTAATTGAAAACAATTTTTTTCTGCAAAGTGTGTAAAATCACTACCATGTCGCCCTACCCAGTTGGCAACGATATCTTGTAAGCTAGCTGAGGCAAGTAAATACTGTTGCTGTAGGCGTAGTGCCTTACCATTTTCATTAGCATCATTAGGGTATAGAACCATGCTAATATTCTCGGCTGTATTTTTTGCAGCCACTGACTCGGCATAATCTCCCGCATTAAATTCATCTAACTTAAATTCTTCAGTCGCCGTTGCTTTCCACAAACGCAATGTATTCACAGTTCCGTTTTGATACCCTGGAATTGGTGTATCATAAGGCACGGCTAAAATATCATGGGTATCTACCCATACCCTCTTCTTTTTACCATGTTCATCTATTAACTCTTCAACACGCCCACCAAACTTAATGCGATTAGTATATTCAGGACGTTCTATTTCCCAAACATTGCCATTTTTTAACCAATGATCCGGGCGCTCTACTTGCTCACCATTAATAATAGCCTGGCTAAACATTCCATATTCATAACGTAAACCATAACCAGTCACTGGCAACTGCAAAGTAGCGCAACTATCAATAAAACACGCCGCTAACCGTCCTAAACCGCCGTTCCCTAGACCTGCATCTGGCTCTGCCTCAATAAGCTCTTCAATATCAAGCCCTAAATCATGCATTGCCTTGCTTACCTCATCGGTAACACCTAAATTCAGCATAGCATTACTTAGAGTTCGACCCATTAAAAATTCCATGGATAGATAATAGGCTCTCTTACAGTTTTCTTCCTTATATGTATTATAAGTATTTTTCCAGCGCTCAACTAAACGATCACTCACTGCAAGAGATAAAGCTTCGTAAGCGTAATGAGGCGAACGACAATTTTGGTCGCGACCCAGGCGATGACTGTAATAACGCTTAAAGTCCGCTATAAAATCAGCTTTTTTTAGTCCTAGTTCAGGCAGCTTAGTGATACTCGCACAGGGATTGCTTTTTTTGAATTTATTATTTGGCATTACTTTGAGGGGGTTGAAATTTAAAATTTAACTAATTAGAGTTTTCATGAACCATCCCTGGCGTATTAATTAGCATCCAAAGCCAGTGTGATCTTCCTACTCCGTGAACACAGATACTGATTCTTTTTACATCAATAACTTATTTTCTCACTAGCACTTTTTTACAACTTACCATGACACTGTTTGTATTTTTTTCCTGAGCCACACGGACAAGGCTCATTACGCCCTACCTTTCTATCGTGTCGAACGAAAGGGGCGGCTTCTTCAGGCTCAGCAGCATCAAGCCCTTCTTCTATATTTTCTGGCTCTGCCAAAGCACTTTCTGCCTGCGCATGTTCAAAATTCATTTCCTGTGGTGCCTGGCGCTGCTCATCTATCGCATCAACATCCTCAGCTTCTGTCACCTTCACTTTAGCTAAAATACCAATCACTTCATATTTCACCTGATCCAGTAAAGCACCAAACATTTCAAAAGCTTCACGCTTATACTCTTGCTTCGGGTCTTTTTGTGCATAACCTCTGAAATGAATCCCCTGGCGTAAGCTATCCATAGATGCCAAATGCTCTTTCCAGCTATTATCCAAAACCTGCAGCATCACTGATTTTTCAAAATGACGCATCACATCAGCAGTTATTTGCTCTTCTTTTTGTGCGTACTCATTTGCGATGATATTAATAATTTCAGAACGCAAAGATTCTTCATGCAGGCTTGTATCCTCAGCTAACATTTTTGCAACGGGAATTTCGGCCTCAAACTCATCTTTTAAATGCTCTTCTAAACCGGCAATATTCCATTGTTCTTCCATCGTCTTGGCAGGAATATATTTACTAATAACATCATTGACAACATCAGCGCGTATCGCTGTAATAATTTCACTGATGTCCTCTGATGCCATCAATTCATCACGTTGCTGATAGACAACTTTACGCTGATCATTCGCGACATCATCATAGGCAAGAACCTCTTTACGCTGGTCAAAGTTTCGCCCTTCTACTTTTTTCTGCGCATTTTCGATAGAGCGTGTCACCCATGGGTGTTCGATTGCCTCACCTTCTTCCATGCCAAGTTTTTTCATTAAACCTGCCACTCGATCAGATGCAAAAATACGCATCAAATCATCTTCCAGTGATAAATAAAAGCGGGTTGACCCAGCATCACCCTGACGCCCTGAGCGCCCTCGTAATTGATTATCAATACGTCGGGATTCATGCCTTTCAGAGCCTATGACATGTAAGCCACCACTCTCTTTAACTTGCTCATGACGATCTAGCCACTCGCCTCGCACTTTATTTATCTCTGCCTCGGTAGCATTTTCTCCAAGTACTCCGAGCTGGGCTTCTAAATTACCACCCAGTACAATATCTGTACCACGCCCTGCCATATTAGTCGCAATGGTTATTGATCCAGGCATACCTGCCTGTTCAATAATATGGGCTTCTCGCTCATGTTGTTTTGCATTTAAAACTTCATGCTTTATTTTTGC
>WTCN01000176.1 GCA_013138555.1 Methyloprofundus sp.
AACAGGCATAATCAGACAGCCAAGGTTATTGGCCACTTCTGCATTAAAATCAAACTCAAAAACTGAATCATCACCGCTATAATCAGGGCCAACACATAACACAGTTTCACACTGCTCGGTAAGTGCACGATATTTAATTAAAATTCGTTTTAACAATTCATTATATTTATTCTTTTCAATAAGAGCCTGAGCTTCCTCAAGTTGGCAACCGTACATCGATTCATAGGAAAGATCAATTTGATACTTACGCCTCACCAACTGGATCAACTCATCTTTTTCTCCATTCGTATGGATAATAGGTCTAAAAAAACCGATTTCACCTGCATAACCCGATAGCATATCCATCATCGCCAACATTATGATAGATTTACCACTCCCCTGTTCTGCCCCTGTTACATAAATATTCTGTTTATTCATTACTGATTTACGCCTAGTCACTAAAAACAATCATAAAAATCTCCTGATGACCCACAATCCCCAGCCATATTCAAACGCCTTCGTCATTTCTGTATGCTAATAAAACTCAAAGTAGTGTACACTTTTGCATATTATTGAAAATGAAAGAACAAGGTGTAGGGGGCATTCTATGCACTAATTAGCTAGCACGGAAGCTTTTATCTCTTCCAATGGTGCATAGAATGCATCCTACATAAAATATCTGCAAGTTTTATTAAATATCCACGACTCACAGCATTATGCCACTGCGAAGCCTATTGATAATTTTCTGTTTTTTATCTTTTAACTGTTATGCTGAATCTATTTATATCAGTGACTTTAGTAATCCCTCATTAGAGGACTGGCAACATAAATCGTTTAAGGAATATACACAATACCAAATAGTCGACATGGAGAAGCAAACAGTACTGCAAGCGAAAAGCACAGCTGCTGCGTCAAGTTTATATAAGCAAGTGAAAATAGATTTACAGAAAACTCCCTATTTAAACTGGTCATGGCGTATTGACCGAAAACTATCCATTCATGATGAACAAAGTAAACAGGGCGATGACTTTAGCGCCAGAATTTATCTTATCATTAAGGGCAAATGGTTTTTCTGGCAAACCAAGGCAATTAATTATGTCTGGGCAAATCATAGCCGCAAAAATAAAGCCTGGGCAAACCCTTTTGCCGGTAACAGTGTTATGATGATTGCAGTGCGTTCAGAGACTGACCAGATAAAGCACTGGTATACAGAAAAGCGCAATGTATTAACAGATTTTAAAAGTCATTTTGCTGATGACATTCGTTTTATTGATGGCATCGCCATTATGACCGATACCGATAATGCTGCTGGCAGCGCCCTTAGCTATTATGCAAATATTTATTTTAGTGAACACTAAACCATGCATGAGGCGCTCTTTTACCTGAAACCTAGCACAGCAGTCCGTAAGTCCGTATTGCTTGCAAAAAAACAAGGAGTGACTTTATGAAAACTAAAAAAAACATACAAATTAAATATTTTTTTAGCTCACTTATCTTATGCTTAATGAGTGCTGGCGTATGTGCAGAAACCAAAATTGCCATTCTTGACTTTGAGCTTAAAGATTTAACGCTGATGCCACGAATACCTGCTGAAATTAAGCGCACGGCCTCTATAAAGCCACTCTTAGAAGCAGAACTTAAAAAAGCACATTACGTCATTATTGATATTGATTCCAGCAGTCAAAAAATGGCGGATAGTGGTGTCGGTTATTTATTCGATCATCATGACGTAGCAGCAAATCTGGGTAAGCAGTTTGGTGCTGATTATATTCTTGTTGGAAGACTACATAAACCCAGTTTTTTGTTTGCTTATTTGATGGGACATTTAATTAGAGTCAGTGATGCCAAGTTGATAGGAAATTATATTTCTGAAGCAAAAGGGCCCAGTAAAAAGTTAACAATCAAAACTGTCGAAAGCCTTACTGTCAAAATTGATAAAACCCTTGATAAGCAGTATTTACCACCTTCTAAATAAATGTAAAGCTTACCGATAGCATTAAAGGCATAACCTTACACACAAAAGTCTGTAAGTCATTTTTTAAAGCAGCGTCATAGTGTGACGAGGTTCACAAATTACATATTTGCATGAGAACTAGTTCACTTTATGCATATATAACGTTATCTTTTTTTTTTACTTAAAGGTATTATATTATCCAAAGAGGCAATAGTTGATTTAAAGGGATTTCAACATTGGTTAATAATGAAAAAAGTGCGAGGGTTAGTAACATGACTACAGCAGCGATAGATATAGATGTACTTGACGAGTTATTTGAAAATCAAAAAAAACTTGATGATGTTTTAAACTCATTTTTTGATGATGATTCTTTTCTGAGTAGTTCCATTCCAGTGGACGATAATGTGTCTGGAAGCAATTCTGTTGAAGACTTTTCGCTTAGTTCTGATGATAACATTTTAGATCAGAAAAGCCGCAACATATCTTATTTGATTGTGCCTTTAATATTGGAAATTGCGGCAATATATTACGGAGTAACGTATTTCACCTGACTTTCAGTATAAAGTTAAAGCTGTTTACTGAACTCGGAAGCGGGATCTTTAGTCCCGCTCAGCCTGACAGGATAGACTTTATCCTAGCGGGCTCCCCACATTATAACTCAAGCTATTTCGCATACATTCCCTAGTCAGCTAAAGCAATTTTCGGACTCCACTCTAACCATTCTGATTCGACACTGGAATATAATTCAAACACCTGATTATTATCTTCTTTTTCCACAGCGCTACTATCAGGTGTAGCAAAAGCAATCCCCCCTAACACAATGTTTTCAAGTGACTCAGTCCTTACTTGTGCGCCACTAAATAAACCAAAATCAACCTGCACACCACTGGCATGCCAGAATTTGGTATTATTTTTAATCAATGCTGCATACTTTTCCGCAATATAAATATCAATTAAAACAAACTGTGCATTTTTTGATAACTGGAAGCTTCTTACTTCGCCAACATTGATCTGCCGGTAGGAAACGCTATTACCCACTTTAATCGATCCTAAACTCGGAGATTTTAGTACGATATGCAGGCCGTTCCTTATCTCTGGCTGATTCAGCTCGCCGACAAAATGGGTCTGCTTCTGACCATGACCGGGCTCTATTTCCAGATAGTTTCCTTTTATTAAAGTATCCAGATGTTTGTTTTTAAACAAGCCCAGCTGGGCAGCCAGCAACCAGAACCTTGTCCCCTGGCGTGCAAACTCGGTTGCACTATCAAATAATTTTGCATGGGCTATGATCGCCTGGTTATTGTCAGTCAATTCAACCCGGCTTACCTCACCTACCTTAATTCCCAGGTATTTTATCGCCGTTCCTTTGCTTATCCCTTGCGCTAGAGGAAACCTTATTTGTATGTCCTCAGTTTGCTGTAATGCCTGCTGCTGGCTTTGATATAAAGGATAAACCTGCTTATCCGACTGCTTAGTAACAACGGAAGATTCAATATTAGCAAAACTAATCCCACCATTTAACAGGGAATGCACCGATGCCATATTCACATCGACCCCTGATAAATCGGCTTTTACCTGTAAACCGCTATTGCGCCAGAATCGACTCTTGCTCGTGATTAAGTCTTGATATTTATTGCTAATCGCTGCGCTAATAATAATTTCATCCCGCTTGTCACTTAGTGTGTAATGAACAATTTTACCGACAGGAATTTTTTTGAAATATATTTTTGTACCCATCGCCAGAGAGCCTAATTCTTCAGTTGTGATACGAATAAGCTGGGTATTTTTATCCTGTTTATAGCCAATTAAGCCAGACTCTGTTGCAGCATCATAATCTTTGTACAAATGATAAACCGCACCATTTTTAACCTTTTTATGCTTTAAATCGGGCGTTATAAATTCAATTCCCCCCGTTAATATCGTATCGACTGTTCCAGTTTTAATATCCAGCCCTGAGGGGCCGAGATTAACATGCACACCACTGGTATTCCAAAAGCGTGAATTGCTGGCGACTAGGTGAGCATAGCGTTCACTAATATAAATGTCTACCAGCACATGCTCACCTTTTTTATCTAGCTTAAAATCATGAACCTGGCCAACCTGTATTTTTTTATATAATATCGGGCTGGCATACTCTATAGAACCTAACGATTCAGCCTTTAAGAGTAAATGCATGCCTTTCTCGCCTGCCAGCATAAGAGGGGGCTTGTTTAGCGCAACAAATTCTCTACTATCTTCCCCATGCCCGACCTGCATATTAATATGACTGCCTTGTAGCAGGGATTTAAGCCCGGAAAAATCAGTGAGTGAAAGCTTAGGCTTATCTAGCCAGAATTTAGTACCTGTCTTAAGTAAGCTTGTTGCGCGTGGGTCAAACATCACTTCTGCAATCACGTTTGTACCATTTTTGGTATAACTCAGTTTTTTAACAATACCAATTTTAAAAGCATCATATTTAACGTCAGTCACCCCTTCTTCCAATCCTATGGCAGATGCAAAATTAATTTTTACCGCAATGCCCACTTTAGCACTGTCAAAATCTTTATGTAATTCGAATTGTGTTCCATTACCCACGACATCATGCGTCGTTTTGGTTTTGCTATCGGGTGTATAAAATGCAATGCCTCCGGCAATTAAAGCAGCCAAGGACTCAGTATGCACAGAAAGACCACTTAAACCTGCTTTAATCGACAAACCACTGGCATTCCAGAAACGGGATGAATGTTTGACTAAGTGAGCATAACGCTGTTCAATGCGTACTTTTATGATCACACCACTTTGTGTTTCTGCCAATTCATAGTCCAGCACTTCTCCTACCGGGATCTCACGAAAATATATTTTCGACCCCCGGCTAACAGAGCCTAAATGTTCAGCAAAAATATCAATATATAAACCCTGAGTATAATCATCTATGACGGGCGGCTTTTCCAAAGCAATGAAGTCACGCTGTGATCGACCTTCCCCCGGGTTCATACGAATATAATTTCCTGAGACTATCGTTTCCAGGCCGGTAATTTCAGTCAGAGACACTTTAGGTTTAACCAGCCAGAATCCCGTTGTTTTACGTAAGCCCTCTTTTGCCGCACGCTGTATCTCCGCAATAACGTTGACTTGTTGTAGGTTTTTACTGATATGAACCTCCCTGACAACACCAATGCGTACACCTTTATAGATAATAGGCGTTTTCCCTTCCCTGATACCCGCTGCATTATCAAACAAGATGGATATTTCTATTCCTTTTTCAATCATGCTTTGATAAAGCACCCAGCCACCGATTAATGCCGAGAGTAAAGGTAATAACCAGATACCTGATAGCCAAGGCTTTCTTATGACTACAGGTTTAGTTTTATTCATTTATATCATCCCAGATTAATCTTGAGTCAAAGCGTAGCGCAGCAAACATGGTTAATAAAACCACGCTTTCAAATAACAAAGCAGCGGGCTCTATATCGACTGATGCAACTTTATCAAATTTAACAATCCCCAGTAAAATGCTGATGACAAATATATCCAGCATAGACCAGCGCCCGACATATTCAATCATGCGATACATTTTTGTTCTAAGGCACACATTTCTTTGCCAGTTAAATTGCACTGCAAGTAAAATCAAAGCTAGGCCAAACATTTTTAGTAAAGGCACAAGAATACTGGCGATAAAAACAATCAATGCAATGGGCTGCATACCAATATTGGCCAGATTAATAATACCGGAGATAATGGTATCTGTGCGCATCACACCCGCTTTATTCAAGGTCATAATGGGTAACACATTGGCCGGAATATACAGAATAAAACTACTGATCAACAAGGCCCAGCTTTGCGCCAGACTATGTGGTATTCTGGCGTACACTTGAGTGTGACAACGGGGACACTGCACAACTTCCTGCGCATTTTGTGGCAATGTTTTATGGCATACGCGGCAACATAGATAAGCTTGCCGTAAAGCAGAGACAGGCTTATTTCCCATGATGCTCAATTAAAGTCCAAACCAGCCTTTTATTCAGTAACTGGGTTTGCAGAGAACTGCTTAATAATAAAATAACAAAAGCATATAAACCCAGCCCAGGCTCCAGCTCAGCATCACTTCTTAATTTTATCGCTGACACCAGAATACTGAGCATAAAAATATCCAGCATTCCCCAATGACTCAAGCGGGTATACCACTTAAAACTCACGGCTAAATAACGGGTTTTTACTTTATGATAGAGACGCGTCGTAATGAAAATAATCAGTACCATTTTAGCGAGTGGCACCAGTATCAGTGTCAATAGAATTAACAGCGCAATACCCATATTTCCAGTATTGAATAAGGTTAACAGACAGTTATAAATAGACATTGCTTGGGTGTTACCTAACATGGTAAATTTCATCACAGGCAACATCATGGCGGGGAAATAAAAAATCAGTCCTGTTACCACGCACAAAAAATTATGTCTAATGGAAAGGCGAACCGGATGCTCGACGATATAGCCGCACCGTGGACATTCACTGACATAACCTTCTTTGACCGGTTCTGCCGTATCAATTAACAAGTCACATTCAGGACATGCCGTTAATTTATCGGTATTTAACCTGGATAGCATTATCTTGAGTCAGAACGCGTTGTAATCGAGTAATCAACTCGTCCGTTGGGTGGACACGCCAGGCATCGCCTAGCTGGATACTGGCTTTCTCGGTTGCCGAGAGATAATTGACCATAAGCATACATTGCCCGCCCGAAAATGGCTGTAGAGTTTGCTGTAATTTATCTATAAAAATCTGGGTTTTCCCCTCTGTTGTCACACTATTCCAGTTAAGCATTAAACAACGGGCATAATTTTCCCTGGCCTGTTCCATGGTATATATTTTCTCGGCAACAATGCTTAACATACCCGAGTAACTATTCAATTGCGCCGACGCTTCGACCAAAAGAACCTCATCAGAACTGAGTAACTCTTTAAAGTTTTCAAATATTTCTGCATAAATAGTGACATCAGCACGTGACGTTTTATCATCCAGGGTTGCAAAGCCCATTGTTCGACCATTTCTATCCTGCCTGGTTCTAACACCGACTAAGATACCTGCCAGACGGATTTCTATTTTCCCTCTGCTTTTTTCAATCGTAGCGAGTGCACTGGCTAAATCTCCCGCAACTATATTCTTTAACTCCGATTTATACTGGTCTATTGGATGCCCTGTTAAAAACAGTCCCAAGGCTAGTTTTTCAAAGGTTAAACGCTCTTTCTCTGACCATGCCGGTACATTATCAGCATAATCTTTAATTTCATCATCCTGATTTTCAGCATCGACAGCCAGACCAAATAAGTCATTCTGTCCCACTGCAGCCATTTTCACATGCCGCTCAGCAACTTTTAAAGCTGTGGGCAGTTCAGCCATATGACTGGCACGGTTTTCATTAAAGGTATCAAATGCACCACCGCGAATCAGCGCCTCAAAGACACGGCGATTGACTTTGCGTAAATCAACGCGCTTACATAAATCATACAGGCCGGTAAAAGGACCGTTTGCCTTCCTTTCCTTTAACAGGTCTTCTATCGCAGCCTCACCGACTCCTTTAATCGCTCCGATACCATAAACAATTTCATTTTTATCATTCACGGTAAACTGATAGTTAGAAATATTAATATTCGGTGGGCATACCTCTAATTTCATCTCCCCACATTCCGCAATCAACACGACAATCTTATCGGTATTATCCAGATCTGAGGATAACACAGCCGCCATAAAGGCAGCTGGGTAATGTGCTTTGAGCCATGCTGTTTGATAGGCAACTAGAGCGTAGGCGGCGGAGTGTGAATTAGAACAACACAAACCTGAAGCCAGTAAAAAATTGTGTTCAGGGTGATCTACTTCAAGATCATAACCTTGATGCCATCCCATGAACGTTGCTCGTATAGGCTTCCGTAACACCGTATCCCTTCCCAACTGCCATCGTTGATTAGTTTGATGAGTTGCTGCAGGTTTGGAGAAATAAGTTCGCCAGAGTTGCCTTTGAAACATTGCATCGAAAGCCGGATTAATCGCCAAGATCGACGTAAAATTTCTTGATTCAATATCTGGTCGCGAGCTTGTACCTTTTGCAAATACTCCTCGGACTTGATAGGAAGAAAATGCCAAGGTCCATCGACTTCGATCACTAGTTTCTGTTGCCGATGAATAAAATCGATTTGTTTTCGTTCCTGCTGGCATCGAAGTTGGGTATTGCGAATAAAACCCAGTGGAATTAAGTGCGGTTCTAGCCACATTTCCATTTTGGACAACTTGGGTGAAGCGTGTGCTTTGGCTCGAATAGCACTGAATTCTTCGGGATGATCTTCGCGCCATTTTTTCAAAACTTCGGCGCGTTGCTGTTTTATATCTGAACGCGCTGAGGTTTTTTTGGCCGTTTGTGAGTATTTTTCCCGCATCTCTGCTGTATGTTCCAAGTTTTTGCAGGTTTGAACTCGAATTTCCCGCCGTGCCTGCTGGCAGACTGTACATGTTTTCAAATGTTCGCTGACTTTTTTGCGAGTTTTCATCTCCACACCGCAGGACATTATCCGCGTTTTCCCAGACGAAGGTCCTGTATGAATCATGCTCAGACAAATCGGGCACTGTTTCTGGTGTGCATGAATATCGCGTTTGGTACGTTGTTCCGCGCCACACTTTGCTATCCAGATATATTTCTTTTTCTTCCCCAGGCAATTCAGGCATTCTTTTTGATGTGCCTTCATTGTCCGTTGTGTAGGCAGCACTACCCCACACCTTGCTGCCCATTTGTATGATTTTCCAGAGCGGTTGTTGTCCTTGGTCGGTGAGCCATTTGTGGTCAAGGGTGCAGCGTTCGATTGTGCCGTCATCAAATTCAATCTCCCAAAGTGGTACTGAACCATGATCATGTAAAGCAATAACATGACTGTAAACAAGTTCGCCTGTTGGAGTGCGACTCATTACCTTGTCACCTGCTTTACAATTCTTTATTAACTTAATGCCCTCTAGAGTATATATTTCTGTATTTTCGTCAACTGTTTTATTAAAACCATATCCTGCAAATTTTTCCATCAAATCAAAGACATAGGTAGCAATTTCTTTGTCTATGCCACCTGTCACAGCACCTTCAGTAAAAATTTCCCGTTGCTGTGCCATTTCTTCAACTTTTTTCTTACCCATGGCACGACGCAATAAATCCGCCCCGCCCAGGGTATAACCACCCATTTCGCGGGCAATCTGCATGACCTGTTCTTGATACAGAATAACACCATTAGTTGGCTCTAAAATGGGTTCTAAAACAGGATGGGCATATTCCGCTTTTGCCCCATGTTTAACATTGATATAGTCATCTACCATCCCTGACTCTAGTGGCCCCGGCCGGAACAGGGCCACTAAAGCGATAATATCATCAAAACAATCGGGCTTTAGCTTTTTAATCAGCTCCTTCATGCCCCGAGACTCAAGCTGAAATACCGCCGTAGTTTCAGCATTACTCAACAACACATAAGAATCTTTATCATCCCTGGGAATTTGGGTAATATCAACCAAGGGCAGGTTTTGTTCTGCCTGTTTCTTATTAATCGTTTGCAGTGCCCAATCAATAATGGTTAAAGTACGTAAGCCTAAAAAATCAAACTTAACTAAACCAACGGCCTCTACATCATCTTTATCAAACTGGGTGACTAAATTCCCGCCACCCTGCTCACAATATAAGGGCGAAAAGTCGGTTAACTTAGTCGGTGCAATCACCACCCCACCCGCATGCTTACCGGCATTTCTGGCAGTACCCTCTAAAGACAAGGCCATATCCATCAGGCTTTTGACTTCATCATCGTTATCGTACAAGCCCTGAAATTCAGGTACATCCTTTAAGGCCTTGCTCAATGTCATACCGATTTCGAATGGCACCAGCTTTGATAAACGATCAACAAAACTATAAGGATGACCTAATACCCTCCCTACATCGCGTATAACCGCTTTTGCTGCCATTGAACCGTAGGTGATAATTTGCGAAACTTTCTCACGCCCGTAATTGCGTGCAACATAATCAATCACTTCATCGCGTCGATCCATACAGAAATCGACATCAAAATCGGGCATGGAAACCCGTTCCGGATTTAAAAAACGCTCGAATAGTAGATCAAATTCAATCGGGTCTAAATCGGTAATACTCAGCACATAAGCCACTAATGAACCTGCTCCCGAGCCCCGCCCAGGCCCGACAGGAATTGCATTATCCTTGGCCCACTGAATAAAGTCGGCAACGATCATAAAATAGCCAGGAAAGCCCATTTGTACGATGATATCTAATTCCATTTTTAGCCGATCATCATAGGCTTTACGGTTTTCTTCCGGCGTTCCATCACCCACAGCAGGGTACTTTTCCAGACGTGCATCCAGACCTTTTCTGGATTCAGCTATAAAAAATTCATCCAGTGACATCCCCTCAGGGACAGGAAAATCAGGTAGAAAGTTTTTTCCTAAGATAAGTTTGATATTACAGCGCTTGGCAATTTCGACAGTATTCGCTAATGCTTCAGGAATATCAACAAAAAGAGCCTGCATTTCTTCGCTACTGCGTAAAAATTGCTGTGGGGTATAGTCTTTAGGGCGGCGGCTATCATCAATCACACGCCCCTGATTAATGCACACCCTCACCTCATGGGCATCAAAGCTTTCAGTTTTTAAAAAACGTACATTATTTGTTGCCACAACAGGCAGGTCTAATTCCGTTGCTAATTGAACAGCATGAGCAATATAGGTCTCTTCGTTTCTTTTTCCTATGCGCTGTAACTCAAGGTAAAAACTCTGTGGAAATAAATTACTCCAGTATTGTGCGAGCTTCTTAGCTGGACTTTTATCTTCAGCTAATAAAGCCATCCCTATATCGCCTTCCATAGCGCCTGATAAAGCAATTAAGCCTGCATTATTCTGCTCTAGCCACTCACGGCGTATCATAGGAATCCCTAGATGCTGACCTTCCTGATAGGCTTTGGAAATAAGTTCAGTGAGTGTAACGTAGCCAGTATTATTTTTTGCTAATAAAGTAAGCCGGAATGGCTTTGCGGCATCACCAGGATTGAAAATAAAAACATCCGCACCCACGATAGGCTTTATCCCTTTGCCCAGCGCAGCACGATAAAATTTTACCAGAGAAAAAAGATTAGATTGGTCGGTAATAGCAACCGCAGGCATCCCGAGTTCAGCCAGTGTATTGATGAGTGGCTTAATTTTGACCACACCATCAACAAGTGAATACTCTGAGTGTAGGCGTAAATGGACGAATTCAGGCTGCATAAATTAAGTTTTTGGTTCTAAGCGAAAGCTAGTTTCACTCAGTAGGAGGGGCTTTAGCCGCGAATTTGACTGGGCATGGCATAATTTTTCTAATGGTCGCGGCTAAAGAGACTGTGAAAGTATTATGTGTAGGTTGGGGTGAAGCATGAACCCCAACAACTGAGGCTAGGTAAGCCATTGATTGTTGGGGTTCGCAAGCTCACCCCAACCTACGGAATCTA
>WTCN01000225.1 GCA_013138555.1 Methyloprofundus sp.
TATTCCGTTTCTCTGATATGTGTGGCGCGGACATTCCACGCTGGATGCGTAAAACACTAGAGTGCTTTGGAGATGATAAAGCTTCGATTATGGCCTTTGGTGAAGATGTCGTTGCTAAATTATGCCAACAATTACTGGATAGTGGAGCGCCTGGTCTGCATTTTTATACCATGAACCAATCGAAACCAACCTTGGCCGTCTGGGATAAATTGAAGTTTTAATAAGTTTCTTTAATTTGTTTTTAAAAAGGCAGGCAAGGCTTCAATGCTTTGTCTGCCTTTTTTATTAGCTGATTATAATAGCGCAGCAACTTCACCAAAGAGCCTTTAAAGGCGAGCAGAGCTACGCCCTCCCCCTTAACCCTAACAAGGCCTGATAGGAAAAATCATGAGAATATCAAGATTATATGTCGCCATGCCCTTGAGCTTACACAAAACAATTGAGCTGGATGAGGATAGCGCGCATTACTTACGCGCTGTTTTAAGACTCAAAAAAGCACATATAGTTACTTTATTTAATGGCGAAGGTGGTGAATATCAGGGACAAACTGTTGAGGTATCACGCAAGAGGGTGCTAATAGAATTACTGTCTTTTAGCGAGCGTAGTGTCGAATCAAATTTACAAGTGACCTTAGGTTTAGGGATATCGCGAGGCGAGCGGATGGACTTTGCCGTGCAAAAATCGGTGGAATTAGGCGTAGCTCAGATCACACCTTTACAAACAGAGCGCTGTGTTGTGAAATTAACGGCAGAAAAAGGCCAGAATAAAGTACGTCACTGGCAAAAAATTGCCCAGCATGCGAGCGAACAAAGCGGGCGCACACTAAGACCCAGAGTTCACGATACTGAGCAGCTAGAAAGCTGGGTGAATCAGCAAGTTGGCCTGAAACTGTTTTTAGACCCCTTTGCCACGCAAACATTAGCACAGCTACAACCTGAAGATAGCCAGATTACATTACTGGCAGGCCCTGAAGGCGGTTTTTCCGAGCCAGAACGAGACATAGCAAAGCAGGCAGGGTTTATACCTGTACAATTAGGCCAGCGTATCTTACGCACCGAAACAGCAGCACTCGCGGCTTTAACCGCAGTACAGCTTCTATGGGGTGATTTAGGGACAAAAAATGTTTAATAAAATAGCGATTAGCTTAGTGCCTTTCATGATGCTGCTATTTTTTTCCGTGATTGCCTGCTTTATGGGCTATGGTATCTTTTTATTGCTTGATGGTACAGCACAGTTAAGCCGGATAATCAGTAGAGTCACACAGATCCTACTGATATTGAGCATCTATCCTATTATGCGCTGGCTTAGTATCAGTGCAAAGAATTTGGGCTTTGTGCCTTTTAAGTCTTTTCTCAAACAAATGTCAGCCGGTATTATTCTGGGTATTGTTACTTTATTACCCGTGTTATTACTCAGTTACGTACTAGATATTATTGTTATTGATGAAGCTCGGGTGTGGACGTTTGAAAAAATCGCCGGTAGCTTATTAGCGGCATTTTTTTTAGCCTTGCTCGTTTCCTTGCTGGAAGAGCCTATGTTCCGGGGAATTTTAATTTCTGCCTATGCTAAACGCATAGGAATATCGGCAACTATTTTTATCAGCTCTTTTTATTATGCCCTATTGCATTTCATTAAAACAAAAACACCTATCCCTGTTGAGCAGGCCAAAATTTCAGATAGCTTCAGACTTTTAGCAGAAGCCTTTCAAAACCTATTAAATCCTGAACATTTAGGCGCATTTTGGGCCTTGTTAATGGTCGGCATTTTTCTGGCGGTCATGCGTACACGTCTACAGCTCAGTCTAGCCTGGTGCATCGGTTGCCATACGGCATGGGTATGGCAGATTAAAATGGCACATAAAATAACAGATGTAAATCACAGCTCGGATTTACTTTATTTAATCAGTCCTTATGATGGCGTTATTGGTCCGATGGTTGCAATATGGTTGACGCTGGTTATCTGTGCTTATTTGAAGTATGAGCGGGTTGTTAACAGAGCAGTACAATATTAACAGTGCTACTTATTTCTCGCTAAAAGCTAAACTAAGTAAATAAAGTACGCCCACCATCAACAGTAATCACTTGCCCGGTAATATACTCAGCATCATTAATTAAAAAATAAATCGCTTTAGCAATATCATCAGGGCTACCAGTACGTTGCAAAGCCACTTTAGCTTGTATTTCCTGCTTTTGCTGCTGGCTCATATCATCCTGCTCGGGCCATAAAATTGCTCCTGGAGCAACAGCATTTACCCTTATCTGTGGCGCTAATTCTTTAGCCAGTATTTTCGTTAAAGCCGCTAGACCTGCTTTGGCAATACTATAGACCGGAAAACCCTCCAGCCCACGCTCGGCATGAATATCAACGATATTCACCACACAGCCCTCCCTGTTCTTTAATGCCGGTGCAAGCGCCTGTATTAAAAAAAAGGGCGATTTTAAATTACTGCCGAGTAAATCATCCCACTGCACTTCTGTCACCTCAGCCATATCTGTGGCATAAAAAGCCGAGGCATTGTTAATTAAGCCATCAATACCCCCCCAGGCTTGCTTCGCAACCTCTGCCAGAGCCTGTAATGCGACTCTATCATGCAAATCTGCCTGATAAAGACGCACTGAATCAGGTCTTCGTGCATTTAATTCATCCGCCAAAGCTTTGGCTGATGCTGCAGAAGAGCGGTAATGTACCAGAAGATTATAGCCTTGAGCATGTAAATAGCGTACACAGTGAGCACCGACTCTTTTCGCCCCACCGGTAATTAAAATATTTTTCCGGGCTATCATTGATAGGTACGATCCTTGTGCTTCAGCCAGCCTGAAGTATGCTTCCCTCTAGGATCTTTATGCGTCCAGTGGATAACGCCCCCTCTTGCATTCCATTCATATTCACCATAATATTCAACCTTGTCACCTTTTTTTAAGCCATCAATTCTAGGTGCCAGGTCAATATTGTGTGCCACTAGGACTGTTAGCGCTGTCCCGGCTTTGAGAATAAATTTTTGATGCCTGGAGCCTTGAAGATCATCCTGCAATACCTTTGCGACAACACCCTCCCCTTGTATCTGCAGGTCACTTTGCCGGTTTTTATAAGCTTGCTGGAGCTTGCCATTATCCCGGTGCTCACTTTTAGTTTGCTGCTGCCCTGCTGGTAAGGTGGCACTCTGCTCTTGATAAGCCTCAAAAATAACCAGTACAAGAGCAATGAATAAAGTAAGGATTTTTTTCATATTGAGGGGATAGCTAAAAAATTAGCGAGTAACTTAAAAAAGGATAAGGCATCACTTACTTATCAGCCCCTAGCCGCTTTTGCCCACTATTTCTGACAAATAACCGCGAAAACAACAAGCCGGCTTCAAATAGCAGCCAGATAGGAACCGCTAATAAAGTCTGTGAAATAGCATCAGGCGGCGTTAAGAACATACCGATAATAAAGGCACCGACAATAATATAAGGACGCTTATCAGCCAGTTGCTGCGGCGTAACAGCCCCTACCCAGACCAGAACAATGGTCACAATGGGAACCTCAAACGCCATACCAAACGCAAAAAACATCGTCAGCACAAAATCCAGATATTTAGCAATATCCGTCATCATGGTAACACCCGCAGGGGCTGCCGAGGTTAAAAACTCAAAGACTAGCGGAAATACAACAAAATAGGCAAAGGCCATACCTAAAGCAAACAACAGCGTACTGGCAAATCCTAACGGTGCAATCATACGCTTTTCATGCGCATACAGCCCAGGTGCGACAAAACCCCAGAACTGGTACAAAATAACGGGAATTGCAGTAAATATGGCAGCTACTAACACCAGTTTAAACGGTGTTAAAAAAGGCGAAATAACATCAATGGCAACCATTGAGGTATTTTCCGGCAAAAACTTCATCAATGGCTCAGCTAAAAAGCTATAAATTTCATTAGCATAAAAGGCCATTCCAAAAAAAACCAACAACACACTTAAAACAACCTTTAATAAACGATTGCGCAGTTCAACCAGGTGCGAAATAAATGGCTGCTCCTGCTCTTCATTCTCCACCATGTTTCTCTTTATCCACTGCTTGTTTATCGGTATCTAAAAACTGCTCTGCCCGGCCATTTAAATCCAGACCTTGAGTCATAGAATCAATCTTTGCCTGTTGCTCTTGCAGTAATTGCCTTAACTCTTCTTCCTTAAGCTCTTCCTTAATTTCTTCTTTTACCACAGCGACCATATGCCGCGTTTTTCCCACCCAAAAGCCCGCAATACGTGCCACTTTAGGCAGTTTCTCAGGGCCAATAACAAGTAGGCTAACCAGACCGATTAAACAAAGTTCCCAAAAACCAATATCAAACATAAGCTAAGCTTTATCTTGTTCAGTCTTTTTTTCTGTCACTTCGGCTTCAATAATATCATCATCCTTTTCAGCTAGATTTTTATCCTCTTCACCGTCTTTCATTGCCGAACGAAAGCCTTTTACAGCACCGCCTAAATCACCACCCATATTACGTAAACGCTTAGTGCCAAATAAAACAATCACAATGACTAGTACAATTAATAATTGGGTTACACTGATGCCCATGCTAATTCCTCTTAGGTTATTTCTGACGCTGTGCTTTTTCTTCTAAACCTGATAAACCAAAGCGTCGCTGTAATTCATTTAATACATCATCAGGATGTAGGTCTTGCTGCGCTAACAATACCATACAATGAAACCATAAATCGGCTGTTTCATAAATAATTTGCTGTTTATCACCGTCTTTTGCGGCGATCACTGTTTCTGTCGCTTCTTCACCGATTTTTTTTAAAATGGTGTCGATACCTTTGTCGTATAGACTGGCAACATAGGAGCTATCGGGAGATTCCTGTTTGCGTTGTTCTAGGACTTCGGCGAGTTGGGTTAGGGTGTTCGTCATTTTATTTTTTTAAACGATATTAGAATTATTTTTTGTGATGAGTGCAGCTTTAAATATATTGACGTGTAAAATCTATAATTTCATCACCTTTTTCGACGCTGACCATTTGAATACCTACCTCTTCTATTTGGCTTTTTATATCCTTAAAAGCATCAAATAAAATACCCTGTTCCTTTTCAGGTGGCTGATAAGCAAACAGTACATCATTAAATTTAATAAATTGACGACGTTGAAGTTGTTGTATTTTCATTAACCATGATGAACCATGTTCTATCAGTTTATTGGAATCTTTATGTCTAAAGTGAATTGGCTTAATGGCTGCTGCTTCCTCAGAATTTACAAAAGGAAAAGTAACTGCATACTTATCCTTATCCCCTAAAAAACCTTGCTTAAATTCTTTTTCAGATTGCTCTTGTTTAAGTAAATTTTTAATTCTTAAGCAAATTTTTTCTTCATAACTTTTTTCATAAGCAAAACGGTGTTTCACATAATGATCAAATAAATCATCAACAGTTTTAGACACATTCATGCTAAATAAAGCACGATTTTGACTATATTGAATAATATCCTCGCGCGGACGAATTAAATCTTCATAAAGATTAATCTTGATTTGCCTAGAATTTATTAGTAAGCTTTGAATATGCGTTAATTCTTCATGAATAATTTGAAGTGTTCCTGTAAAAATTACTTTTTTTAACGGTTCAAAAAAATGACTAATACGTCCATGCTCTTTTGCTAGGAGTAACTTAAAATGTAGTTCTTTTGTTTCTGGCAAATACACCACAACACCAATATTAGCAAACTCTTCTGTTTCAACGAAAGGCATAAAGCGAATAATACTGTATTGACAAATTCTTCTATTCATTTAATTTTCTCCCAAATACCGCCTTGTGCTTCTTCTGTCAGTCTGTCCAATGTTTGTTGTTCATTAAAAGTAAATTTTCCAGATTCTTCATTTTGCTCTAACCATTCCACTGGAATTTTATTCCACCATTGCGACCAATTCTGTAAGCTTTTTATTAACCTTTCTTCTAGCTCTGATTTATATATATCGAGTTGAAAATTCCTTGAGAATGGGTGACACTCCCAAGAACTTTCTAAATTAAACTCATTATAAAACGCTAAATTATGATCTATTACATAAAGTTTATCGACCAACTCACTCCACAGTAAATTTGGATTTCCACCTTTCTCAGTTAGTGTTCTATCTTCATTTTCTATCCATAAATCAAAAACCAAAAGATCTCTTTTTAATTCAATAGGTATAGCTTCTATGAGTGAGTGCCGAAAATCACTCACAAACTCAACTTGCTCTGAAACAAAAACATAATCATAATCATTACCTAAAGATTTAATTGCCTCACTACC
>WTCN01000239.1 GCA_013138555.1 Methyloprofundus sp.
GGATAACACCAGGTGTTAAATCAGATTCAATTCCTCATCGACCGCTCTTGACCGTTTTGAGTCAGTCAAAGGATAATAATATTTTCCTATTTATTTAGTGTCTTGGAGTGCTGTATGCAAGCATTGTATTGTTCTAGCTGGGTTTGTATGTCATCTTGATTAAATGTAACACAATTATGCTTTACATGCTTCTTTTGAGGTATCCTTGGTTAGAATAGATTTTTACTTGTCATTTTGTCTATCATTTTTTGAGATTATTGTTACCTGATTACGTACCTCTATCAATTATGGGCAGATTGATATTGCTCTTTCAAAGTAGTAATAAAATATTTCGCTGCAGGACTAAAATAACGATCTTTCGCAGTGGCTAATACGACTTCTCTAGCAGGTACGTTAGCTTTGAATTTAATATATTTAATGCAAGAGTCTGCGTTTTTATCGATTGCAATCGCCGGAAGAATCGAAATGCCATAGCGTATTTTAATCAGCTGTTTAACAGTGGCTAACTGAGAAGTCTTAAACAATACTTTTGGCATAAAATTCTCATTAAAGCAGTACTCTTCGATTTGACGTGTTAAACAGTGTATATCTTCAAGCAAGATGAAAGGTATGCCATTCAGTGCCTCAAGAGAAATTTCTTCTAGTTTAGCCAGCGGACTGTCCTGATGAACGGCGACAAAAAACTCATCTGAAAACAACGCTTCGACATGCAAGTGGGCTTCATTAAAAGGTAATACTTCGATAAGAATATCAATTTCGCCACGTGCGGCGGCATCAACAATGGATTCAGAAATTTCTTCGCGCACCATAACCAGAGCTTCAGGAAATTTTTCTGATAAGCTCACCAGTGTGCTAGGCAATATAAACGGTGCTAATGTCGGTAATATACCTATAGTGACGGAACCACCATTGGTACTATCAACATCGTTAACTCTATGTTTGGCATCTTCTACACTATTCAGTATCTTACGTGCTTGTTCAAATAATATTTGCCCAGGATCAGTGAGGATCAGTTTTCCTTTTACTCTTGAAAATAACTTTTTCCCAATGCTGTCTTCTAGTTTTGTCAACTGTTGACTCAGCGAAGGTTGTGAAATAAAGCAATGCTCAGCAGCTTTAGTCACGCTACCCGTTTCAACAACAGAAACAAAATATTTAAGTTGGTGTAAGTGCATAGGTTTCCCCAAATGTCCTATAGGAAATAAGTATTGGAAATATAAATTTAATGTGTATACAGTTCGCTTAAACGGGTTTCCAATCGCCTTGTTGTTCGTAATAGGGTATTTCTGCTATTGAAGTATTGTCATCATAACAAGTTTTGGGCTTTTAGGTGACAACACTTAAATTTCTGGATTACCTTCACATTTTTATCATTGTTTTATTTGCTATTTGTACTCGTAGATAATGCGTTATCTACGCTTTATTTAAGCTAATGATGGGGTATAGAAAGATGAAAAAGATAAAGAATCTAGTGTATTTATTGGTCATAAGCACTGTTGCCACTGCTTTTGGGATACCAGGTATAGCTTCTGCTAAAGAGTATTTCACTATCAATAATGGTCAACTGGAACGACCGGCAGGATTCAGGGAGTGGATTTATGTCGGTACTCCGGTAACACCAAATGATATGAATGACGGTAAGGCACCCTTTCCAGAATTCCATAACGTCTACATTGACCCAGAAAGCTGGCAGCACTGGAAAGAGACCGGGAAATTTCGTGAAGGTACTATCCTGATAAAGGAATTAGTCAGCGTTGGCAGCAAAGCGGCCCCCAGTGGTAAAGGTTATTTTATGGGGGAATTTATCGGTCTTGAAGCAACTATTAAAAGTAAACGTGTGTTCCCTAATGAGCCAGGCAACTGGGCTTATTTTAGTTTTAGTACGAAAGACCATAAATCGTTGGCGAAATCCTCTAAAGCGATGCCACAACCGGCTTGTAATGGCTGTCACGCAGCAAATGCGGGAGACGACTTTGTGTTCACACAATTTTATCCTGTCCTGCGCGCTGGTAAAGCCAATCCGAAAAAAGCTGTGGGTGGGGAGCTATAATAATGGAACATTTTTCAGCAGCTAAAAATGATAATTCACTCACTTCTGGCTCAATGTTACTGGCTTTACTCATCATTGTCATGCTGCTGTACTCAAAGATAACAACAGCTGAAGCATTGAGTTTCTCACCTTATGTGGATAAATCAGGCAATATTAGTCTACCCAAAGATTTTCGAACATCCATGACCCACCTAGGTTCCTGGTTTGTTCCAGAAGGTACTGCTAGTGGCTTCCATGATGTTTATACAGAAGCTGATAGTGTGCGTGTCTACCGTGACACGGGGAAGTTTCCAGATGGCGCTACCTTAATTAAGGAATTACGCTCATCAACTTCAGCTGACTATACCACAGGAAAAAATGTCAGCTATGCAACAGGTGATATTAAACAGTGGTTTATTATGATTAAGGATGCCCAGGGGCGTTTTGCTAATAACCCGACCTGGGGTGATGGCTGGGGCTGGGCATTAATCAAAACCAGCAACACACAAAAAAGCGTAACGACTAATTATCGCACTGAATGTTTAGGCTGTCATATGCCAGCAAAAAAAACGGACTGGATCTATATTGAAGGTTACCCGACATTATCCATGCCTAAAAAACAATAATCCTTCTATAGGCTCTCAGGCATTAATTTTCTACTTTAAATCATTATAGACCTTAAGCTCCCTTATATTGTTGTACCAAAATATATTATTTTCTTTTTGGTATTACCCCATATAGGATGTGCTGAGGCACGAAGCGCATCTTGCACCTGTGATGCGCTTCGTGCCTCAGCACATCCTATGACTTATCAATAAGGAATGTAGAAATCATACGAGCAGCATATTTTTAAACGCTCAAAAACTCTTCAAAAACAGCACTTGCTTCTTCACAAGAGATAATTGACTGTCCGTTTTCTAATAGATAATTTGCAAAGTGCTTGATGCATTTCCAGTTTTCAAACTCATCAATAAATTGAAATGCCTGCTCGAATAATGAGTTCATTTTTAATTCTCGCTCACCTACATTAGAAACAAAGTATTCTAAATAACGATTTGCCTTATCGACATCTGAATGACCACCATAATTTTTTAAGGCTGCTATATTCACTAGGTGTGGGTTAAATATCTCATCATCCCGCAATGCAACAAACTTTGCTTCAGCCAAAGGGCCTGCTAGCAAATTAATAACATCTGCCTCATATGCCAGTTTTAAGTCCTGCTTTTCTAACTCAGTCGCAAAATGATTGTGCTCAATGCCAGCAACCGGTAAATTTTCAACCACCCTGCCACCTTCAACTCTGGCAAAAAAAGGGTGTTCTTTTTGCCCACTATTATTCATAATAATTTGAAAAAAAACAGGTGGTAACTGTTGCTGGTGATTTCTAATATAAATTGCAGCGACATGACCTGCTTCATGAAATGCAATATGCTTATTTAACTCACTAAGAGTAGCTGGTGAGCACTATACGTTATGCCTAGTTCGTTGCATAGAAGTATCACCCCGTTACAATAAAACAATCAATGGACACAATAAATGTTTTCTAACGCGTAATTAGTGTATCAATTTTCTAAATATTGAACTTGTCCCGACGCGCCAAACTATTGCCCCAGTCTTATTTATTTAGCAATGCTACGGACTATTCATACAGGAGAGGTAAACCTGAGTCAATTTATACAGACTTAGTGACTAATTTTCTATCAATAGTAAATGTACAGAAGAATGCTCCTTTAGAGTCATAATAATCGTACTGAATAACCACATTACGGCCTAACAAATCATCAACCATATCCTTATCATTAAGAACTGTGCTTATCGCGGAGACTCTTCCTGCTACAGCAAGAAGCAGCGCATGATTGTTCTCTTCAGCTATCGGCATTTCGGTTCTGTATACGATTGTTCCACCCTTGGGAGTGACATCGGTTATTTTCACTCCGTTTGCAAATTCAAAGGGAAGGAACTGTTTAGTCCCTGCAGAAACATAGCTAGCGATGTTTTCAGCTGCGAAACCATTAATGCCAAAATTGAATAAGGACAGAGCAACTTCAGTGGTCACATAATTAATAACCCCATTGCGCATAGCATTGTATTTTTCTTTGACCACATCATTCAGGTATACCAGTGATACAGAAAAATAGTTATCCACTTTAGAATGAGTGCTTTGATTAGAGACTATCTCATCATGAGCTGGTGTATCCACACTGCATGACAGTGGCTTTGCATCTACTATGGGCTTAGTTATATCACTCAGGACTGATGACGAATGCTGCCTATCAACAGCTATTGTTGTATGCGCTGCACTAACAGAGCTAGATACAATAATAGCAAGCAACATGATTGTGTGACTTAAAGTATTAAAGTTCATAATATTCTCCTTTTAATTGCTTTATACGGGATCAGCCAAAACGACTAATGCCAGCAATTAAAAAATAGTTAGGTGTTGATTTAACTATTGCAGGACTTATGCCAGAAGGGAGAAAATTATTTTTTTACTATAAATAACAAATGGGTATGATAATTCTCTGGATTAAAAAAGTAACAGAAGGTAATAATGATATGACGATATTTCGTAAATTAACGCAATATTGTTATATCAAAATATGTAGCCTGTATGGAGCTTGCG
>WTCN01000125.1 GCA_013138555.1 Methyloprofundus sp.
CACAGTGACTTGGATTGTTAATTCATTACCATTACGCGCTATAATTTCAGCCATTCGTTTTCTCTGGGGGGAGTCGGAAAAAGAGAAGTTTAACCCATTTTTAACATTATTAAAAATCAACACCCCTGCAAACGAGCTGTATTTATTTGATTTAATTTTGTTTAATCATTTTTTTTAATTTAATAACTTCGTGCTCAAACATATTTTCATCGCTGTATACTTGTGAGAGCACGCAAATACCTTGTCCGCTGATAAAGAGCTCCATCGCCAAATTTTCCGCTTGTTCAGGTGTATAGCCTAAATCTAGAAACTGGCGGCTAAGCCAGTTGCGAATCAGATCAAAAATACCTAAGCTCAACTCTCGGGTAAGCGCATCGCTTTTGCCTAGCTCTGTGGCCAAAGTCGCATTTGGACAGCCGTACCGTGTCAATTCGGATTTTCCAGCAACCAGACTATCTATAAAACAATGTAGCCTGGCACTTGCATCAGGGTATTTTTGATCCCATGCAGCCAATGTGTTCTTGGTATTCTCAATTCTTTGTTTAAAAACAGCCGTTAAAATATCTTCCTTTGACTTAAAGTGGTAAGTGATATTGCCTTTACTTAAGCCCACTTCCTGCACAATATCACTGAAGGCAGTCTTATGAAAGCCCTGCTGGTAAAACAGCTTGTTTGCTGATTTTATGATATTACTTCTTGTTTGTTCGCCTTGTTTCATAACTATAAACCGGTTCTGTTAATAACAGGGATGGCTGTTATTATTGCGTAAAAAAGGAAGTGCTATGGCACTATATTAGTACATTCGTACTATTATTGAAAGATGAATTTATCCCTCTGGGTGCTTTACCCTGTTAAAAAGCATGCAAGAATGACTTTCAAATGCTCGCTGTTGCACTGATCACTTGAGCTCGCGCATGATTAATGCCGGCTTCCTGTGCTTTTATTTTTCGATATTGTGCAGGAGAGCTTGCGCGATACTTCTTAAAGGCTTTACTGAAAGACGTTTCAGACTCGTAGCCTACCTCATTGGCTATCTTATAGATAGACAGCTGGGTTTCACGTAAAAATTTTGCAGCAAGATCTATGCGCCAGCGTGAAAGATAAGCCGCAGGGCTACAGCCTGTAGACTCTGTAAAGCGCTTTGAAAAAGCCGATCGTGACATAAACACAGTCTCTGCTAACTTATCTACATCCCATTTTTTACCGGGATACTTGTGCATCAATTCAATAGCGGGGCCTAGTTTAGGGTCTTGTAATGAAGTAATCCAGCTGTATGACTCAGTTTGAGAAGATTTAATCCAATGGCGAATAATATAAACCAGTAATACGTCAATAAGGCTGGATGTGACAACTGAATAACCAATCGTATCTGACTTATTTTCACTGATGATAAGTTGCAATGCCCGGTCTAGCTGTGGGTTTTCATTAATTTCATTGGCTTTTATATGGATAAATTTAGGCAGCAGAGAAAAAAACGGTTGTGCCATATCACCTTCAAGCGTATAGGAGGCACAGAATAGCCGGCAAATTTCACAATCCTCTGTCTCTTGTCTGGAACGGTTTTTTTGAAAATCAAAGGTTTTGTAAGGGACTGTTTCAGTTTCTGGATGATTGCTTAAACTATGCCAGGCATTACCTGTAAAAAAGACAATATCACCTTGCATTAAACGGGTAGCCTGGCCGGATTCACTGTCTTTTACCCAGCAAACACCTTCCAGAACAAAATGTAACATGGACATTTTGTGGGTAGAAAAATTTAAACCCCAGGAATCACACAGCGTTGGCTGACAAATCAGTTTACTGCCCAATTGCCCCACTGTCAGGACTTCTGCCAATACATCAATACTCATTACCTTCCTCTTATATTATTGTTAGACAAGTTTAACTTATATTTACAATATTTATAACAAAATAGATGAATGGATAGCTAATATACTCATATTACCATTAAATATCTTTTATTTTGCGAGTATAGTTGATGTGAAAGCAAACCTCAGTGTTCTCTGTAACTTCTCATTATCCACTGTCATCTGACCTATGCAAAAGCCCTCATTCCTGTATCCCGTTAGTAGGAATCTATGTTCAACGTGGATTCCCGATAAACAGACTTCGGGAATGACGACCTTACCCAGTCAAGCTTTATCTGCATTGACCCGTGAATAATGAGAAGTTACTGCCCTCTGCGATAAAAATGTTAGATTATTTATGCTCACCTACTTATAAGCCAACATTACGATCAAATATATCAATCAATAAATCCTTCAAGACGGTAATTCTATTTACTCCTCTTAAATCCGGATGAATTAACACCCATATATCCATTGCCGCCTCTTCTATTAAAGGGCTTATACGCTTTAGCCCTGGATCATGCTCTGCAAACCAGGGCGATAAACAGCCAATACCGGCACCATTTCGTACCAAACTAGAGAGTGTTTTATAGGTATTGACCTGTGTTACAGTGGGCGCTCCAGAACACGCTTTGTCTGTCCATTGTTCCACTGGTGCTTGGCTATAAGCTGGAATCCAGCGTACCCAAGGATAGTAGGCTAAAGGTTTTGATGGGTCTATTACATAATCATTGCTGGCGTAGACAGCCACCGGAAGTTGACATATTTTTTTTCCGACCATATCCAGTGGTGGGGATTGCGTAAACCTTAATGCAATATCCGCTTCTCTTCTAGCAAGGTTAGCTAAGGCTGTTTCGCTGCTGAGATGTATATTTAATTTAGGGTGCTGGCTTAAAAACGGGGCTAAGCGCTCACAAATCCACTCGTCAAATATATCGGGTATATGGATATATACCTTGCCTGTCAATTCAGTATCTGCACCTTCAATTCGCCTCTGTGAACCGAGCAGCAAGTCTTCCATGCCTTCGGCTGCCTTGCTGATTATTTTGCCCGATGCAGTCATGACATAACCCGAAGGTGTTTGCTCAAATAAACGAGCAGAGAGCTGCTCTTCCAGTGCTGAAATTCTTCTCGACACGGTTGTGTGGTTAACTTTTAAGCTTTTAGCCGCCCCTCTAATTGATCCTTCCCGTGATAATGCCAGCACAAATCGTGCATCATCCCAATTTGCCATAAGACCTCCTAAATTTTTTCTGCATACAAAAACCTACACCCCATTCATCATGCTCTCGTTTCCACGCGCCGCGTCACTGCCATTAAGTTTAGTATTTCGATATAGGAAGCGCATCCTATGGCTCTTCCCTTAACTATGCTCCGCGATGCAGAGCGTTGGAGCGAGACTCACGTGATGTTTGTCTGGTGTTATGTGGTGCAAATATGCACCACTAATGGATTACATTGTCTATTTATTATCCATTATTTTGTTGCTATTGTTAAGCCGTGATAACAATCACACAACGACTTTACTTTTAGAGGACAACAAAATGGCTATACAAACAACCCAGACCGACCGAATGCAGGTCTTATCCCTTTTTCTGGTGCGTTGGCGCTGGTTATTAATGATTTTATCACTATTAGTGGTGGGTGCTATGGCTAGCGGGGGGAGACATATCGCTTTTGCCACTGATTATGAAGTGTGGTTTTCAGATGATAACCCGCAATTTCAGGACTTTATTAACCTGCAAAATACCTATGATAAATCTGATAATGTCTTATTTTTGATCACCCCTAAACACGGCGATGTATTTACTGCTTCTACCTTAGACAGTGTGGAGTGGTTAACTAAACAGACCTGGAAAATGCCTTATACAACGCGTGTTGATTCAGTGAGCAACTTTCAGCATACGGAAGCAATAGAGGATGATTTAATCGTTGCAGATTTAGTCAGCAAGGCGACTACTTTAAGCACGAGTCATTTACAACGAATCAAACAGATTGCGCTGCAAGAACCTTTATTATTGCATCGCTTGATTTCTGAGGATGCCAGAGTAACGGCGGTTTCAGCAACGATTAACTTGCCTAAAAACATGCAAGAAGGTAGTCCGACGGTAGTCGCTTATGCGCGTGATTTAATCGGCCAGTTACAGGTACGTGACCCTAATCTTGAAATACGTTTGACGGGCTTAGTGCTGATGGATAATGCATTTATGGAAGCGTCTATGCAAGATATGAGTTCACTCACGTTAATTATGTTTGCGCTTATTTTGTTCGGGTTAGTGGTGTTGTTACGCAGTATCACTGGTACGCTGAGTGTGTTATTTATTATTATGCTATCCATTATGGCAACGATGGGATTCTCTGGTTGGACGGGCGTTTTATTGACCCCTGTTTCTGCGGGGGCACCGACTATTGTTATGACCATCGTGGTTGCACATGCCGTGCATATTCTGGTGTCAGTGTTGCAAGGGATGCGCGCAGGTTCATCGAAACGTGATGCAGTTACTGAAAGCCTTAGAATTAATATACAACCCATATTTTTGGCTTCAATTACCACGATAATCGGCTTTTTATCTATGCACTTTTCAGATGTTCCGCCGTTTCATCATCTAGGAAATATGGTGGCGGTGGGCGTGGTGATGGCCTTTTTACTTTGTATGACGGTATTGCCTTGGTTATTGATGTTGTTGCCAATGCGAGTCAAACAGCTAGAAGACCACCAGAACCGCTATATGCTAGGGTTAAGTCATTTTATTATCAACAGACGAAACCCTATTTTAGTGGTGTTCTCTATATTAAGCATTTCCTTGGCGAGTTTGATTAGCCAAAATGAAGTGAATGACAAAATATGGGAATACTTTGATACCTCCGTGCCTTTTCGGATGGATACGGATTATGCATCAGAACATTTAACAGGGACTTACCATCTTGAATACGCCTTAATAAGCACTGAAAAAAGAGGCATTACTGAGCCTGCCTACCTCAAAAAAATAGATAGCTTTCAGCAATGGCTTAGCCAGCAGCCGGAAGTCATTCATGTCAATACCATTGCTGACATTATGAAACGTCTGCATAAAAATATGCATGGCGACCATGACGAGTGGTACAGATTACCCGAAAATAAACAGTTAGCTGCACAATACCTATTACTTTATGAAATGTCATTGCCATACGGTCTGGATTTAAACAACCAGATTAATCTGGATAAATCTGCAACCCGTATCACTGTGTCTTTGCATAATCTGTCTAGCTCAGAAATGATTGCTTTTAATGAAAAAGCAGAGCAATGGTTGACACTGAATGCCAGTGAATTGAGCTATATCGGTAGTAGTCCAATGTATATGTTTTCTCATATCAGCAAACGCACCGTGTACCAGATGATGGGCGGAGTCGCCTTTGCCCTGGTGTTGATCTCGGTGATCTTAATGTTCGCGTTACGCTCTTTCAAAATAGGTTTAATTAGTCTTGTTCCTAACTTAGTCCCTCCTTTAGTCGCTTTTGGAATATGGGGAGTCAGTGTCGGTCAAGTGGGCTTTGCAGAGTCTGTCGCCATTGGTATGACTATCGGTATTATTGTCGATGATACGGTGCATTTTTTAAGCAAATACTTACGTGCCAGGCGTGAAAAAGGTCTCAGTGCCGAGGAAGCCGTTAGCTATGCATTATCGAATGTCGGTGTGGCATTGATGATTACCACGCTGGTTCTGGTGGCAGGGTTTTCAGTATTAATGTTGTCAACATTTAAGTTGAATTATCAGCTGGGGGCTATTACCGCGTTAACTATTGGCATCGCACTGATTCTGGATTTTTTCTTATTACCCGCCTTACTTATTCTGTTAGATAAACGTGATTATAAGCAAACAGCAGAAACCTACAATAAACCCATACTAACAACTTATTCTTAGGATACGAACATGAAGATTTTAATCAAAAGTGTCATCAGCAGTTTCATCGGCCTCAGTGTATTGCAGGCGAGTTATGCACAAACACCCGAGCAAAAAGGCTTGGAGATTGCTCAGCAAGTAGAGCGTCGTGATAGTGGCTGGCAGGATGCAACAGTCACGATAAAAATGATATTACGCAACAAACAAGGCGATGAAAGTACGCGTGATATTCAGCAAAAAATATTAGAAGTGGACGAGGATGGAGATAAAAGTCTGACCGTTTTTAATCAACCGAGAGATATAAAAGGAACTGCTTTCTTATCTTTTTCGCATATCGTCAATCCCGATGATCAATGGTTATATATGCCCGCACTAAAACGGGTTAAACGGATTTCTTCATCGAATAAATCGGGACCCTTTATGGGCAGTCAATATGCCTATGAAGACTTAGCATCATTTGAAGTGGGTAAATTCAGTTACAAATACTTACGCGATGAAATGCTGGGAGCCACTGATAGCTTTGTTGTTGAAAACACCCCCTTGTATGAGTATACGGGGTATACGCGTCAAGTTGTATGGATTGATAAGGAGCGCTATATTCCCTTGCAAATCAAATACTACGACCGTAAAAATGATTTATTGAAAACATCACATTTTATCGACTATCAACAATATTTAGGGCAGTACTGGCGCGCAAATACACAGCTGATGGAGAATCATCAAAGCGGTAAAACAACGGAATTACTGTTGACAGATTACCAATTTAAAACCGGCTTAACGCCACGAAATTTTGATAAAAATAGTTTAAAGCGCATGCGATAAGTGAGTATTTATTTATCACATTGATGAATCTTGAAGGCGATGAAAATTCTTACTTGTGCTTATTTATGTGCCTTGCTGATGTTAAGCAACCTTGTGTATGCACAGCAAACTTCGTCATTAGCCATATCTAGTGCTGGCTTTAGCGGTTTTTTTAATTTAGATAGCAGCGAGGGCAATGACGGCATATTTTCTAATTGGGAACTCTCGGGAAAAATCAGCTTTGAGGAGTTAGGTTTTTTTCATGATAGATTAGACCCCAGGCAGCATAATAACTACGTGTCTTTTGCGATTGAACCCGAGTTATATCGTGAATGGGATAACGGTAAACAAAGCTTTACCTTTGTCCCTTTTTATAGGTACTCACAGCATGATAGTCAGCGTACGCATTTTGACATTCGGGAACTCACCTGGCTTTTAGCCGAGCAGGACTGGGAATTACGCACTGGAATTAGAAAGGTTTTTTGGGGGGTGACGGAAGGGATTCACTTAGTGGACATTATCAATCAAACAGACTTGGTTGAGAATAATGATGGGGAAGATAAGTTAGGTCAGCCAATGATTAATCTGGCTCTAATTAGAGATTGGGGAACAGTCGACTTATTTTTATTGCTCGGGTTTAGAGATCGAACTTTTCCTGGCATCGAAGGCCGTTTGCGCTCATTTCCTGAAGTATCGGTAAGTGATGCGACCTATGCAAGCAATGGTGCTGCAAAACACTTGGCTTATGTGCTACGCTGGTCGCATACCTTAGGTGACTGGGATATAGGTTTATCGCATTTTTATGGTATGAGTCGAGAACCCACCTTCAACTTAAGACTATCGCCAACAGGTACGCCGCAATTAATACCGCACTATGCATTAATCAACCAAACTGGGCTTGATGTGCAACTAACGTATGAAAGCTGGATATTTAAGCATGAGGCGATTGTTCGTTCGGGGCAGGAGAAAACATTCTATGCTTCGGCATCGGGGATTGAATATACCTTTTATGACTTGTTTAGTTCAGGTTTGGACTTAGGTATTGTGGTGGAATATATGTATGATTCCAGAGGGGCTAATCATCTGTCTGCTCCATTGCAGGATGACTTTCTCACGGCATTGAGATTTGCTTTTAATGATGTACAGAATACTGAAATTTTGGCAGGGATCCTATTTGATCGGCGCAATAATACGCAGTTTTTTAATATTGAGGCGAGTAGACGTTTGGGCGATAGTTTTAAAATAGAAACTGAAATACGATTTTTTAATAGCTCAGTAAAGACTGATCCAGTCTATAGTCTGCGTCATGAGGATCATATACGCATTGATTTAAGTTATTATTTTTAATGAGCAGAGTGTATTGCTGCGGATATTTTAAAGCAGTGACCTGATGGGGAAGATTAAGGCATAATATAGGTTTTATATTTTATCAAACTGGAGAGATATTATGTCAGAAGATCACTTTGCAACGGGACAGTGTTTATGTGGAAAGGTGAGTTATACTATTTCCTCGAAGCCTTTGAGGATGGCTCAGTGTCATTGCGATGACTGTCGTAAAGCGACAG